>JAEXPO010000611.1 GCA_023446675.1 Bacillota bacterium
TGTTTGTAGTCGTCCTTGTAATACTGCTCTTTACCGATTATAAGCTTACCCTTCTGGTGTTTCTACCGGTGCCGGTGGTTTCCCTTGCCATGTCCCGCTTCTGGAGGCTCATTCATATTCGCTTTGAACGGCAGTGGCGGAAAAACTCCAAATGCCAGTCCATACTTCACGATATTATAAAGGGTATCCGTACGGTTAAGGCCTTCGGCAAGGAGGATATGGAGATTAAAAAGTTCTCCAATGCCACCGGAGAGCTGGCTCAGGTTTCCTCCGAAAACGAATGCCTTTGGGCCCGGCTTTTCCCGCTTATGATGTTCTTTACGGGAATCGGTGAATTTCTTGTGCTCTATTTTGGAGGGCATGAAATACTTAACGGGGGCTTAAGCTTTGGTATCCTGGTTCAGTTTACCATGTACATCACCTATATTTACGCGCCCCTGCGCTGGCTGGTTTCCTTTCCCCGGTGGCTGGCGGATGCGACGACGAGCATGGTAAAGCTGTTTGAGATTCTTGATGAGGAGCCGGAAATAACGTCCGTGGACGACCCTAAAAATGTGCCGGTATCCGGAGGCGTATCCTTTGAGAGCGTTTCCTTCGGCTATAAATCCTACGAGCCGGTGCTTAAAAACATCAGCCTGGATATCCGGCCCGGAGAAATGATTGGTATTGTGGGGCGCTCCGGCGCGGGGAAATCCACCATGATAAATCTTCTTATGCGCCTTTACGATCCAACCCAGGGGCGGATTTTAATTAACGGTACGGATATTCGGGATATGTCGCCCTCCCACCTCCACGAAAGCATCGGTGTGGTTTTCCAGGATACCTTTCTCTTTGCGGGCACCATTTTCGATAATATTGCCTATGCAAGACGGGGAGCCACGGCTTTCGAGGTGTTCGCGGCGGCCAAGGCAGCCAATGCCCATGATTTTATCATGCAAACCTCCGATGGGTACAATACGGTCATTGGTGAGAACGGGCATTCCCTTTCCGGCGGTGAACGGCAGAGGCTGGCCATTGCCCGGGCCATTATTAAAAACCCGTCCCTGCTTATATTGGATGAAGCCACCAGCTCCCTGGACGTGGAAACCGAATCGGTCATTCAGGACAGCCTGAACCGGATTGTAAGAGGACGAACCACCATAGCCATCGCTCACCGGCTGTCAACCCTTCGAAGTGCCGACAGGCTTATTGTTCTGGACAATGGCCAGGTGGCTGAGGTGGGTTCCCATGTGGAGCTTTTGAAGCAGAAGGGGATCTATTACAAGCTTGTGATGGCTCAGCGCCAAACCAGCAGAATAGCTGAAAGCAGCTAAAAGCTTTAAGAGTTTTTGAGATTTTCAAGCTGGATTCCTGCATAATACGGGAGGCAGAGTGTTCATACCAAGTCAAACCTCCCTGTTTATGCAAAATTAGAAACCTTAAATTGAAAAAGTGCATACTGATTTGGAATGTTAAACTATTCTAAGTACTTCCGGCAGCTGATAAAAATCAGCTCCCGAAGGTATTGGAGTAGTTTATTTTTTTCCTCCGTTTCCGGGAGAGAGGATAGTGGATATGGAGAAAATCAAAAGCCTTTATGCCATTGATTCCCACACTATGGGAGAACCCACAAGGATTATTTTAGAGGGGCTTCCGCCAATAGACGGCTGCAGTATGATGGAAAAGAAGACCTGTCTTGTTAAAAGCTACGATTATATTCGGCGTGCGGCCATGAATGAGCCCAGAGGGCACAGGGATATGTTCGGAGCGGCATTGTTTCCCGCCCAAAGGCCCGATGCGGATCTGGGTGTGGTTTTTATGGACAGCGGGGGCTACCTGAACATGTGCGGACACGGTACCATCGGGGCCGCCACCGTTGCAGTGGAGGAGGGCCTTGTAAAGGTCGCCGAGCCCTATACCTTTATTACCCTTGAGGCTCCCGCCGGACTGGTTCATACCCGTGTCAAGGTTCAGAACGGCAAAGCCATGGAGGTAAGCTTCATCAATGTTCCATCCTTCTTATACCATAAAGACCTTACTGTGGAAATTTCCGGCTTGGGGAGAATAAAGGTGGATATTGCCTTTGGCGGAAATTTTTTTGCACTTGCCGACGCCCAGGCTCTGGGCTTGGAGCTTGTGCCGGAGAATCTGCCCGGGATACTCAGCCACGGCAGCCGGATTCGGGAGGCCGTCAATTCCCAGATTAAGGTAAGTCATCCTCTTTTAAAAAATATCTGCTCGGTGGATCTTGTTGAGTTTTACAGCCCTGCAAGAACTCCCGGTGCAACCCTTCGCAATACCGTCTTTTTTGGTAGGGATCAAATCGACCGTTCGCCCTGCGGTACGGGAACCAGTGCTAAAATGGCGTCGCTGTACACCAGGGGAAGCCTTAAGCTTCACGAGGATTTTATTTCGGAAAGCATTCTTGGCACCCAATTCAGGGGCAGGGGAGTGGAGGAAACGCAAATTGGCCCGTTTAAAGCCATTATCCCGGAAATTACGGGGCGGGCCTTTATCACAGGAAAGAACACCCTGCTTTTTGAAGAGGAGGATCCTTTTCAGTTCGGCTTCGCCATATGAGAAAATATCAGGCCATAGAGGCAGATAAGGAGCGGTACCCCTTTGAATTTTGAATACAGGCATTTATTAAAACAGCATATCGGAAGTCCGGCAAAGCCGCTGGTTGCCCAAGGCGAGCGTGTGATGCGAGGGCAGCTCATTGCCCAGGAGGAGGGAGTGTCCGCCAATCTTCACGCCAGCCTTTCAGGTGAGGTTTGTGAGCTGAACACCCATTCTATCACCATTTGTGGCGAAAAGGACAGTAAGGAGGACTTTATACTCTTAAAGAGTAAAACGGTTCCTGAAAGGATAAAGGAAGCCGGCATAGTTGGCATGGGAGGAGCGGGCTTTCCCACCCATGTGAAGCTGGAAAAGGCCATACCGGGTGGTGTGGTTATCGCCAACGGCGCCGAGTGCGAACCTCTTCTTGCCCATAATATCCGGCAAATGGAAACCCGGCCGGATGAAATTTACAGGGGACTTTGCTATGCCATGGAAGCTGTGAAAGCTGAAAAAGGGGTTATAGCCGTAAAGCTCAAGCATAAGGCGGCCATAAAAGCCCTTGCCCGTGTCATCAAGGATCCCCGCATCTCCCTTTTTTATTTAAGGGATCTTTACCCCATGGGTGAAGAACGCGCCCTTGTAAGGGAGCTTTTAGGCATAAAGCTTATGCCGGGACAGCTGCCGTCCGCTGCTAACGCCTTAATCATGAATGTTGAGACACTGGAAGGAATTACCAGGGCGGTAGAAAAGGGTCAGCCCTTTATAACAAAAAATGTGACGGTGTCAGGCCGTTTGAAGGACGGTCCCAAATCCGTTGTGTTTATGGATGTTCCCCTGGGTACCCCGGTAAAGGAGCTCATTGAAGCAGCGGGAGGCATTGACGAGGAATACGGGGAGATTCTTATGGGAGGACCGTTTACGGGGAATCCCGTCACTCCGGAGGATGTGGTTTTAAAGACCACCGGGGGGATTCTTGTCACCATGCCCTTTTTAAAGGAAAAAGGCAAAATGGGCCTTCTGGTATGCGGCTGCGGCGCCTCTGAGACAAGAATGCGAAAAATGGCGGAGCAAATGGGCAGCGAGGTTGTGGCTGTGGAACGGTGCAAGCAGGCGGCTTCGACCCCCGGCGGGCTTCGCTGCGAAAATCCCGGCGTATGCCCAGGGCAGGCCCAAAAGCTTCTCAGCCTTAAACGCCTGGGAGCAGAAGCCCTTTTAATGGGGAATTGCAGCGACTGCAGCAATACCGTCATGCAGGCGGCGCCCAAGCTGGGCCTTCGGGTGCACCATGTTACCGACGGTGCCTTGCGAGCGGGAGGCCTGCCCGTTATAAGAAGGCTTAAGGCTTAGAAAATAAAGTGTTAAAGAATTTGAAAAACCGTTTACAGATATCTCTTAGAGTTGAGAGTTGAAAGGAGTATAAAGATGTCTATTTCCGTTGAGTCAGCCAATCTCCATAAAAATGAGCCGGCAGTGGTATGCTGCCTTACTCCCAAGGGTACCGTGATTACACCTTCCAAGCTGGAGGATCCGGCCATACTTCCCGATTTGATTGAATCGGGGCTTGTAACACCGGTAGCCCGCAGCCTTACCATTGGCCAGGTGCTGGGAGCGGTTGCGGCAAAGGATATTGATGCCCTGTGCCCCTTAACCTCAGATCTTTTGGAAAAGCTTCCACAAACCGCATCCCAAGACGAAAAAAAGGCCGTCCCTTCTTCCGTTTATGAGAAAGCTCCTTTAATAACACCTGAGAAAACCGCTGCTCCCGGTGTCATCCGGATAAGTGTGGAAGAATTAAAAGGCTTGAAGCTGGAAATTCCCGCCGGCTGCTTTCCTATAAACAGCCTCACGGGTCTGGCACCTGCACCCCTTGCGCCTGCGGCATCCCAACAAGTGCCCTCCGCCGCTGCAAAAGAGGAGTCGGCTCTTGCGCCATCTTCTGAAACCATTATCCGTTCCCTTGTTCAGCGGGAGTTCACGGTTAAGGAAGTACGAATAGGCGGGGAAACCTCCCTCGGCGACGGGGTGCTGACCATCCGTGACGGGCTTTGCGAGGAAGCCCTTTCCGTAAGCGAGCTTGTTAAAAAGGTGGAAATCGACATTATCACTCCGGATAAACGCCATGTTTTCTCAAATACGGTAATGGATGTTATTCCTGTGGCAGCAAAGGTGCAGGGCATATTAGGGG
>JAEXPO010000629.1 GCA_023446675.1 Bacillota bacterium
GAGCAGGATAGGCTGGAGACCGGAAAAAATCCTGGGGAGGAAACACCTTCGCCTGTCCCATCGGAGGAATCCGACCAGACGAATGCTCCTCTAGAAACCCCGGAGACAACCCCGACCCCTTCCTTAAGTCCGCCTGTTCAAACCTCTGTTCCGGACAAGTCCTTAAGCCAGGCGGAGCTTTCACTTCTGGAGCAAAGCCTTAAGACTCTGGAAACCGCTGAAAAGCTCATTGATGAGGGCAACAGAAACGCAGCCGCACTCATTATAAACGAGATGCTTAAAGGTCTTGATAAACCTTCGGACTACATAAAGGAAAGGTCTCAGTCCCTTCTTGATGAAGCTAAGGCCGGGCCCTTTGAAACCTATGCGGTGATCCCCAAAACCCAGGGGGGCGCATCAAGCCTTCGTTTTTCCAAAGACGGGAAGCTGCTTTATGCTCTAACCAGGGATAAAAAAGCAATTGCCTATGATAGCGGAAGCGGGCGGCTGCTTGGAGCCTTTGAGCAATCCGCAGGGCTTGTGGATCTGTGGCCGACAGCCACTGGCTTTCTCACGCTGAATGAAGGCTTTACGGTTTCCTCCTGGAATACGTCGGACGGGAAAAAGCTTTGGGAAACCAGGTACACTCTGGATGGGGGAAAGGGAGGAGAGGCCTCGGCTCTTTTCAGTAATGGCCAGTCCGCCTTTGCCTATATAAAGGACGGGGCCGCATCCAAGGGTTATCTGGCGCTTGTCGGCTCCGGCTCTTCAAAGGCGGCGGTGCAATTTGAATGGAGTCTTGCAGGTGACCGCTGGGGGATAAGCGGGGACGGGCGTTATTTTCTTACCGCTTCCACGGAGGGGCTCCTCATTTTGGATACGTCTGCGGGAACCAGGATTTCAGCCCCATTGAACGGCCACCGGATTGAACGGATTTTGTGCGCCTCAGGTAAAATCACAGTGGTTGGGGAAAATATGTCAACCGGTTATTATGATGTTCTGCTTTTGGATTATAAGGGGACCGTTCTTAGCCGTATCACCGGTGATGAGACCTCCGGACTCACCGCTTCGGACAGGCTTTCAACTGCAGTTTTGTCCCAGGATGGTAATTTTCTTGCGCTTGTTTGGAGCCAGGGAACAGGAAGCCTTTATGATCTGGGGAAAAAGGCCTTTGTGAAAAATGTAACCGCGACGGGAGGAACCGCCGGCCATGCCGCCTTAACCGGGGATGGAAGCTATTTTGCCGTAGCTTCCGGTACCGGCGGGAAAATCATTGATATATGGAAAAAAGAGGCTCAGACTTACACCTATTATGGCCAGGCAGTGCCTCCCGGAGGCGATACGGCCGGCTTCTTCCTCTCTTCTGACGGTGCAGCCCTTGCCATTCCGGATTCATCCGGTAAAATCGGTCTTTACAGCTTGCTCCAGCAGCCCTGAAAGGATGTACAAATGTTAAGTGTAGTTATTGTTGATGATGAAGGTTTGAATTTGCAGCTGCTGGAGCGCCTTATAGTAAAAAGCGGTCTGGCACGTGTGGTCGGAGCCTTTACCAAGCCCACGGAGGCTTTGAAAAAAATAGGAGAGCTCAATCCGGACGCCGTTTTTCTGGATATTGAAATGCCTGAAATGAATGGCCTTGAGCTGGCATTGCATTTAACGGAGGAAAACGAGGACCTGAATGTGGTCTTTGTCACGGCCTATAGCCGCTATGCGCTGGAAGCCTTTAAGGTGAATGCCCTGAACTATATTTTAAAGCCTGTCTACGAGGAGGATCTGGTAAAAACCCTGAAACGAATCGGAAAGCTTTCAGAAAACAGGGTAAGAACCCCGGGGGCTGGCGCTATCCGTGTAAAGTGCTTTGGCCGGTTTGAAATACTTAAAAATGACGGCACCTCGGTTAAATGGATGTCCTATAAGGCCATGGAAATGATGGCTTACTTTATTCTCCATCACAACGATAAAATCGATAAATGGGAAATCGGCGAGGCTCTTTGGCCCGAGAGCTCGGGAGAAAAATTAACCGGTAATTTCCATACCACCCTTTACCGTTTAAGACAGACTCTCAAGGAGGAGTCCATTCCCATACGAATCTTGTCTGTGAAGGGAAGCCGGGAGGGGTATATTTGCAGCCTGGACACTGTTGGCTGCGATGCCATTGCTTTTGAAAATTTAATGGAGAAGGGCGGCAATAAGGACGAGGAGATTCTGGATATTTTTGAAAAGATGAGGCTTCTTTACCAGGGGTATTTACTTAAGGATATGGATTACCTTTGGTGCCTGCCTGTGAGGGAACGCTTTACCGCAGGCTTTAGCCGTGCCGCTATAAGAGCCGCGGAATGTCATATGGAAAAGCAGCAGTATCCCCAGGCGCTGGAGGTTATACGTAACGGCCTTGTACATTCCCCTTATGATGAGGAGCTTAACCGCTTTATATTGGATATCTATTATCAGCAGAAGGACAGAGGGGCGATTATCAGCCATTATCTTGGCTACAAAAGCCTTTTGCGGTCCGAGCTTAATACCGAGCCCGACCTTTTTACACAAAAGGCCTATATTAAATACTTGAGCACTTTTTAAAGGATTCCCAAAAGGATAAGGCAAAGTGAATTCCTGCAGCATACACTGAGTACTGAGTGATAAAAAAGGATAACGGCCCTTGGCCCGGTCTTTTTATGGGAAAGTATAAAATCGTTGTGTATGCCATATGCAAGAATGAGGAGCAGTTTGTGGATCGGTGGATGGACTCCATGAAGGAAGCCGATCAGGTGGTGGTAACGGATACGGGTTCTACTGACGCAACGGTAGACAAGCTGAAGGCCCGCGGTGCGGTGGTTTATGTCAGGGAGGTGAAGCCCTGGCGTTTTGATGCGGCAAGAAACCTTTCCCTGGACAATGTGCCTGAGGATGCGGATATCTGCGTCTGCACCGATTTGGATGAGGTGTTTGCGGAGGGCTGGCGGGAAAAGCTTGAAAGTGCCTGGAGGCCCGGTGTTCATATG
>JAEXPO010000036.1 GCA_023446675.1 Bacillota bacterium
TTTCAAGGTAGGCAGCGAAGGTTTCATGGGTATGCTGCTTAAATATCTTGGATAAATGGGCCTCCGAAATGTAAAAGCGATCCACCACCGCCGCTATGCCAAGGGATGGGTCGGCGTAATGCTCCTCCAGGTATTTCAGGATGGCTATTACAATAGCGCTGTTTTTAGACTCCTTTTTCTCCTGGAACGTGTCGGTTATGGTAAGGCACAGGCTCTCCAGTGCGAAGAAGGAGGTAAGCAGATCCTTTTCACCAAAACGGGCCCTCAGGACATCCTCACGGAGGGATTGATCGTCGGAGAAATCCAGCGCCTCAATGAGAATGCTCTTTATACCGTAAAACAGAAGCTCCGCCGTGTCGGTATTAAGGCTCTCCTCTGTCAAATTGGCATTGATAATCTCATTGAAAACCTGCTGGGAGCCGTCCCGGCTGCCGGATTTTATCATGTTTAAGAGGCGCTGGTGATCGTTAACTGAAAATTTGCCGTAATTGACATTCTGCTGGATGGATTCGTAAAGAATAGGCCTTCCATATTCAAAAAGCTTACTGTACTCCGCTGCAAAATGCGCTTCTCTGTTACATTTATAGAGGGCCAGGATATCGTCGCAGAGGGTGCTGACCCCAATACTCAGCCGGGTACCGGATATTTTGCCGGAGCGATTAAGATCCTTTATTCCCTCCTCGGCAAGCTCAATGGTTCTTTTTACCACTCCGTGAATATCCTCCTGCTCCGAGGCCGGATGGCAGACCAGCACAAAAATGCCGTTGCTTTCAACCTGGGTGTGGTATTGAATTGTGCTTCCCGAAGCCCTTACCAGAGCCTGATTCACGGCCTCCGCATAAATGAATACCAGAGAGTCCTCCGACTCCGTTTCCTTCTGATAGCTGTTTCGAAGGTCAAACTGGATACCGATAAAGGAGCAATGGCGCAGGGAGGGGTCAATCTGAGGCCACATGGCGTCAATAAGAAGAGGGTCCCAGGGCTTGCTCTCCAAAAGCAGCTTAAAAAAAGCGCTCCGGGTTATCTTTTTCTGATCCCTGTTTTGCTGGGCAAGGGTGGAATTGTTGGCGATAAGCTTTTCTACCACCTGCTCAATAAGACCGTATTGCCCCGCCGGTTTTTTATCGGTTTCCGTGGTGTCCATAAAGCGTTCAAGAAGCTTGAACAGCTTGTGAAAGGGCTTGGCATTCCTGAAGGAAAAGAAAAGCGCGGCCACAATCCCAAAAAAAGCGGAGAGCACAAGGTAGAGGGTTAAGATGCGCTTGACGTAAAAGGTTTTGGCCAGAAGCTTCTGGGTGGGATAAACAGAAACATATTTCCAATTATAGGTGGAGGACGTCAGGTAGGTGACACGCCATTTTTCTCCTTTAATTTCCACTTCGTAGGAGCCCTTGCTGTCGGTGAAGCCCTTGAGTATGTCCGGCGATATTTCAGGATAGCCCTGAGTGGAAACAATAATGGAATTGTTCTGATCCAGAAGAAGATTATAGCCTCCGGGAATGGAGGTGTTAAAGGAAAGCATTTTTCTTAAATTGCTTTCGTCAAAGACAATTCCGATATTGCCGTAATAGGACATCTTGGCCCCCTCCGGCAGGGTTTTTATGAACATGAGGGTGTTCTGGCTGATTTTGTCGTCAGTAACCTTGACCTTTTGTATTTCACCGAAATGAAAGGAAAAAAGACTGCTTTTCAGAAAATCATCGGAGTTGTTAATCCGGATGCTGTTGGTGCCATCCCCATACTTGTGCATTTTGGAGGTGGAGATAACGGTGTTTTGATTGCGGTCACTAATATATATTTGAGAAACATACTGATTGGTCGCCAAATGTTTTTCCAATAAATTTATAATATCCCATACCTTGTAATAGGATTGAGTGCCCACAGAGGAGCTGTACAGATAATCGATAATGGCGTTTTCCGTGCCGATTTGCATGGCGGTGTTCCGGATTTCATAAACGCGAAGCTCCAGGGATTCCTCCGCCTGCTTCAGCATGGAATGCTGATCCGTGATGGCATTTAAGGTGACCGTCTCGATAACGGCATAATAGACATAGGTGAAAAAACCCAAAGGGATAATTAAAATAAACAGATAGGGCAGTAAAAAAGTGTTAATGGATCCGGGTTTTCTCGTCTTGCGTCCTTTCATGCTACCACTCGCTTTCTCCCATAGCTGCAACAGGGATCGGGGAAAACACCCCAGATCTCGCGTGCGCTTCTGCCTAACGCCCGGAAACCTTAGTTGATTCCACGGCAAACAATTTTATGCAAGGCCTCGGTTTTTTAAGTGGAATCTTTATTTTATCAATATAGCACAAAACAATTGGAAAGCCTATGAGCACAGGCAAAGCCTGGTGCTTTTGTATTGCAAAACACAAATTGTATGGGGGTGAAAAAGCCTTTCGGATCCCCTGTAGACGAATTGAATCTTACGCTTGCTCCCGTTCCTGACCCATAATGAAAACGTAGTCCCTTTTGCGGAAAAATGCGAAAAGTCGGTACAAAAAACAAACACCTTTCCGCATCAAAAAGAGGATTAAACGCTTAGTGACGGGAGGACAAGCCTGTGAACAAAATCAAATCCTACCGACTTGCCCAGATTGTAAAAAACAGATACCTCTACCTTTTAATGCTGCTGCCTATGACCTATTTTGTCCTTTTTAAGTATCGGCCTATGTATGGTATTCTTATTGCTTTTAAGGATTTTAAGGTTAAAAAAGGAATTTTGGGAAGCCCGTGGATAGGCTTTGAAAATTTTACGACCTTCCTCACCGACGAAAACTTTCTGAACATTTTTAAGAACACCATCTCCTTAAGCCTGCTGCAAATACTTATCTGCTTTCCTATTCCTATTCTTTTTGCCCTTCTGGTAAATGAAATTAAAAGCAAGAGCCTCAAAGGCCTTGTGGAACGGGTAAGCTGCTTTCCTCACTTTATATCGGTAGTTGTGGTAGTATCCCTTATGTCGTCCCTTGTAACCAAGGACGGGCTTATCAACCAGATCGTGGTTGCTTTCGGAGGACAGGCAAAATCCTATATGCTGGATGCCGCCTGGTTTCGGCCCCTTTACATTCTGTCGGATATCTGGCAGGAAACCGGGTGGGGCGCCATTATCTATCTTGCCGCCCTGGCGGGAGTGGATCCCTCTCTGTATGAAGCCTGTGATATCGACGGTGGCGGACGGTTTGTCAAGCTGCGACATATTACCCTGCCCAGCATTTTGCCAACCATTGCCATCATGTTCATTTTAAGAATGGGCAGCATTATGACCCTGTCCTTTGACAAAGTCTTTTTAATGCAGAATCCAACCATTTATGATAAAGCGGACATTATTGCCACCTATGTTTACCGCAAGGGCCTTCAGGGTGCCCAATACAGCTACGCTACCGCCGTAGGCCTGTTTGAATCGGTCATATGCCTGATCTTTTTAAGCCTGACCAATTTTATATCCAAAAAGCTCAGTGATAACGGCCTGTATTAAAAAGGCTTTAACAGCCTGAAATTCCTGACTGCGGGATAACCGTAAAAATTCAGATAAAAGCGGGGTTATTGTATGACAATCGGAAATAAAAGGAACGGATGGAGGGTATTTGACTTTATACTTGGCGCATTTATGCTGCTTGTAAGCTTTATATCCATCTATCCTATCTATTATATTTTTATCAATTCATTAAGCGGAGCGGCTGCCGTCAGCGCCGGGAAGGTGGTCTTATTTCCCATAGACCTCAACTTTCTGGGTTATAAAAATATTTTTGAAGACAAAAATATCATATCGGCCTTCTTTAACAGTACGTTTTACACCGTTGCCGGAACCTTAATCAACGTGGCTCTTTCGGCCATGTGTGCCTATCCGTTGTCCAGAAAGGACTTTTACGGGCGAAAAACCATTACCTCCATTATCCTTTTTACCATGTTTTTCAGCGGAGGCATTATTCCTTTGTTCCTTACCATTTCCAGCCTGAACCTTTACAATACCATCTGGGCTGTTATGCTTCCTTCCGCCATCAGCGTCTACAACGTTATCGTCATGCGAACCTTCTTTCAGAGCATACCTTACGAGCTTACCGAGTCGGCCTATATTGACGGGGCCAACGACCTGTTTATTTTCTTTAAGATTATTCTTCCTTTATCCGCCCCTATTTTAGCCACCATGACCCTGTTCTACGGCGTGGGCAACTGGAATGCCTTCTACAATGCGCTGATGTTTCTGGCGGATAAAAGCAAATACCCGCTTCCACTCATACTTCGAAATATTGTTCTTGAAGGTGCCACCGCAGGGCTTCAAATGGCATCGGAAGCCTCATCCAATTTGAAGGTGGATCCAAGATCCGTTAAATATGCCGTTATTGCAGTAACCACCTTACCGATTATCCTTGTTTATCCCTTTGTATTCAAATATTTTGAAAAGGGGGTTATGATAGGTTCTGTAAAGGGATGAGCAGGATGAACGCCTAAATAATCCGTTTATTCAATTTTTAAGTAAAGGAGAATAGATATGGTAAAACTAAATAAGAAAGTTTTAAGCTTAATCCTGACCGGGGTTATTATGGTTTCGGCCTCCGCGTGCGGACAGTCGCAGCAGACCGCAACACCCACTCCCACAGGCACCGCTACTGCCACCCCTTCTTCATCTCCCGGAGGTGAAGGCTCCGGAAAGCTTACGGACACACCGGTAACATTTACCTTTATCCGTCCGGAAAATGCTTTGCAGCCCTATAATCCCGACAGCAAAACCATAAAGGAAATTGAAAAAAGAACGGGTATTACCATTGATGTGCAAATTGTGCCCGCAAGCGACTGGGGCTCTAAAATGAACACCCTTCTTGCTACCGACAGCCTGCCTGACTTTTTCAGAATGTGGACGGACGTGAAGGATGTAGTCAACTCGGGAGCGCTTTTACAGCTGGACGAGCTGATTGACGCTTATGCCCCCATTATTAAAAACGATTACGAAACCATCCCCAATCTTGATAAATCCAAGGTAAACGGCGGAATCTATGCCCTTCCCACTCTGCGCCGGGATACCAACTATGAAAAGGGTGCGACACCCAATATTCGTGTAGACAAGCTTGAGGAGCTGGGACTTTCGGTTCCCACAACCTGGGACGAGCTCTATAACGTTCTTAAAATATTCTCTGAAAAGTACCCTGACTCCATCGCCTGGGGCAGCCGCGGCGAGGCTAACCTTCTTCGCAACAACACCAATGCGGTAAAGAGCCTTGGCGCCGACTACAACCTCTATCAGGACAGCAGCGGAACCTGGAAGCTGGGCCGTATGGAGCAGGATTTCAAGGAAGCCCTCACCTTCTTAAATAAGGTATACAGCGAAGGCATTCTTGACAACGAGTACCTCATCACCACTGCACAGGACTGGAAGGCAGGCTGCGCCAGCGGCAAATACCTGTTCTACTATGACAACCCCACCTTCCTGGACGCATTTAACAAGACCCTTCAGGAAACCGACCCCGACGCCAGATGGGAGCCTATCCCCATTCTTGAGAACAGCAAGGGCGAAAGACAGAGCTACCTTTTCAACGACCACACCTTCAATGAGTATGGCTTCAAAGCGGACGTTGAGAATCCCGAGCTCCTTATCAAGCTCTTCAACTGGCTCTACAGTGAAGAAGGCGCTCTTCTTATGAACTACGGTGTTGAGGGTGAGGAATATGACATGGTCAACGGCGTTCCTACCTTCAAGCAGGAGCTTCTTGACAAGTACAAGGACAGCACGGATCCCCAGTATGCCGCTTCCTCCGATTTGGGCATCGGCCTTCTGTTCTTCACACCGGCCTGGTATTCCCACTACGGCGACCAGTTCCAGACCTCCGATCCCGATTCTGTAAACGCCCTCTTTATTCATAACGTTTACAAGGATAAAATGGAGTATATGGTGCTGCAGCCCGTTGAGCCCCCGTACACCGGTGAAGAGACGGAAAAAATTAATAAAATAAGACAAAACATTGAGGACTATTCCACAACGGAAGTTAATAAGTTTGTTACCGGGCAGAGAAGCCTTAGCGAATTTGACGCTTTTGTTGCCGAATTGAAGTCCAAGGGCGCCGACGAGCTGGTACAGATCGCCAATGACGCTCAGGCAAGATACGAGCAATCCAAAAAATAAAACGGGAACTTAATGGCAGGGGGAGAGGATGTTATCCGAGCTTATGCGCGGCTGCATCTCTCCCTCGCCGTTCCTTTTTAAGGAGGAGTAAGGATGGACTTGCTTCCAAAGCCTCAAAAACTAAAGAACCATGAGGGACAATTTATTCTTTCCTATGATACCCGAATACTGATTGATAACAAGTGGGGGCCCGAAGTACTGGAGCATGCCGCTCTCATTAAAAAAGAGGCGGACCGGTCACTGGGGATCCCACTTGCTCTGTCCAGAGGGCGCGGCTCCGACGAGGACAATGCAATCCTTCTCACCCGTTACGCCAAGCCGGTTCCCCAGTTTTATACCCTTACCGTATCACAAAAAGGGATAAGAATTGAGGGAGGGGACAGGGACGGCCTTCTGTACGGCATTCAGACCCTAAGGCAGCTCATGGCGCTTTATGGAGCGGTCCTGCCGTGTATGGACATAGAGGATTATCCTTCCATACCTAACAGAGGCTTTTATCATGACATTACCAGGGGGCGGATTCCAACCCTTCAAACCTTAAAGGATTTGGCCGACCGGCTCAGCTATTATAAAATCAATCAGCTTCAGCTTTATGTGGAAAACACCTACCTCTTCAAGGGCTTCAGCGAGGTAGTCCGGGACGATACCCCTCTTACGGCCGAGGAAATTCTGGAGCTTGACCAATACTGCGGCCGCCTTTCCATTGAGCTTGTGCCTTCTCTTTCCAGCTTTGGACACCTTTATAAGGTTTTAAGAACCCGCAGCTTTTCCCATCTTTGTGAGCTGGAGGATCCTCTTTCTGCCCCTCATTCCATGTTTGACCGTATGCATCACCATACCCTGGATGTTTCTAATCCCGACAGCTTCCAACTGGTTAAGAACATGATCCGGGAATTTATTCCCCTTTTCAGCTCAAAGCAATTTAATATCTGCGCCGATGAAACCTTTGATTTGGGAAAGGGAAAAAGCCAGTCCCTGGCTGAGAAAA
The DNA here is from genome assembly GCA_023446675.1 of Bacillota bacterium. Taxonomy (GTDB): domain Bacteria; phylum Bacillota; class Clostridia; order DSM-8532; family DSM-8532; genus DTU059. The sequence goes on from JAEXPO010000036.1 coordinate 7,107, forward strand.
ACGGCGTGGATGCCCTCTATCTGGACTTCCTCAAAAAGCTTTTGGAGCTTATCCGCGAGGAAGGCCTCAGGCCCATGTTCTGGGGTGACATTATCTTAAACCGTCCGGAGGCTTTAAAAGAGATTCCTGAGGAATCGATCTGCCTCAACTGGGGTTATTCCCCCGCTGAAAGGGAGGATAACGCCAGAATTGTTCATGAAACCGGAGCAACCCAGTACCTGTGCCCCGGGGTTTGGGGCTGGAAGAGCCTTATGAACCGGCTGGATCACGCTTACGGCAATATTTCAGCCATGTGCGCCTATGGGGCCAAATACCGCTGCGAGGGCATTCTCAATACCAATTGGGGGGATTACGGGAATGTGAATCTTTTAACAACGGCTGTCCCGGGAATCATTTATGGCGCGGCCATGTCCTGGAACAGTGAGCTTCCCGCCTTTGACGATTTGAACCAAAGCCTTTCCCGATTGGAATACGGAGACAGGTCCGGCACACTGGCAGAGCTTTTTAACCGCATCGGCAAGCAGCAGGTATTCACCTGGGAGCTGGCGGTAAGGTATGTGGAGTCAAGGGATCTTGAAAGGGAGGACCGGGAGGTGGAGGCCTTTTTCAAATCGCTAAACCCGGAAGAACTTATAAAGGCCAATGAAAAGCTCCGCCGGCAAAAAGAGGAGCTGGCCGGGAAAATCCGTGATGTGAAGGCCCCCTGGCGCAGGGATTTGCACAGCTATTTCGTTATGATGAAGGCAATGGCGCTTTTTAACACCATTGCCCGCATTATTTACGAGACGCGCTATAAGAAAGACATTAAAGCCGGCCCGGAGGAAGGCTTTGCCCTGGCGGAGGCTCTGGAGCTTTGGGCTCAGGACTATAAAAAGCTGTGGTACGCGGACAGCAAGCCCGGAGAGCTTTACCGCATTGAGGAAATTGTTTTCCGATACGCGGATCTCTTAAGGGAAGGCGCCCTTTGACAAGGGTCTGAAAGGAGGCTAGGATTCTCATGGATTTATCAAGGCTTCCCCATTATGTGGGGGACATTCATCCCAATTGCGATTACCATCACGGACAGATAACCCCGGCAAGAGGCGTCAAATGCTATCAGGTCACCCGTGCCAACCGGGGAAGGCCGGGGGAAGACGACGGCACAGGCCATACCTATAAGCACGCGGCGGATCTGGCCTTTTTCAACAACCGTTTTTATGTTCAGTACCTGACCAATCCGGAGGACGAGCATGACGGGGCGGGAATATCCGTTCTGGCGGACTCTGAGGACGGCGTCAACTGGAACCGTTTTCGTGTTTCCTTTCCCGAATACCGCATCAAAAAGTGCGTTAATACGGATTATAAGGGGCTTGTCCACACCTTTTCGGGGGATACCTACGCCTTTATGCACCAAAGAATGTGCTTCTTTAAGGCCCCCAACGGACGTCTTCTGCTTTTGGGCTTTTACGGCTGGTCACCCAAGCCCTGGATGACCAACTGGGACAATTACGGCATTGGCCGGGTTGTAAGGGAAATAAAGAAGGACAACAGCCTGGGGCCCATCTATTTCATCCGGGTGAACCGGCAGGCAGGCTGGCGTGATGAGGATTTGAATTATCCCCTGTATACATCCTCTCCTGAAAGGGAATTTGTGGAGGCCTGCGACGCCCTTTTGTCCGATTCGCTCTATGTGCAGCAATGGGCTGAGGAAAACGGGGACATCGATCCCCTTATTCAAATCAAGCACCCGGAGCACGGAAAGTTCAAGTACGAGGCCTTTTGCTGGTACCATATTGATGAAAAAACCGTCATCGGCCTGTGGAAGCATGCCTTAACCGCACGGAGCCACGATGGGGGGAAGAGCTGGTCCCCGGTGGTAAAATCCCACAGCCTGGTTATGAGCGGGCAAAAGGTCTGGGCCGAGAAAACAGGCGACGGGCGTTTTGCCATGGTTTATACACCCACCCTTGAAACCCAGCACCGGTACCCCCTTTGCGTTACCACCTCCGTAGATGGCCTTGCTTATGACAATATGCTTCTGGTTCACGGCGAGGTTCCGCCCATGAAGTACAAGGGGTTCTGGAAGGATCTGGGGCCTCAGTACATGCGGGGTATTGCCGAGGGACTGGACAAGCCGTCAGACGGCGACCTCTGGATGACCTACACCGTCAACAAGGAGGACGTATGGGTGGCTCAAATTCCGGTGCCAATACAAGGCGAGGATAAGGGGGATTTTGATGAAAGCTTTGAGGACAATGGGGTTCTTGATGCCTGGAATCTTTACTCACCCAAGTGGGCTTTTGCCGGACCCGGCCTCCTTGAGGGCGGGAAAAAGGCGCTTATCCTTTCCGACAGGGACCCCTACGATTATTCAAAAGCGGAGCGGCTCTTTGAGAAAAGCGCCCAATGCGATTTTTATTTTACCTTAACTCCCGTTAAGTCCAAACAGGGTGTCCTTTATATTGAGGTCTGCAATGAAAAGGCCCAGGTGGCCGTCCGGCTTGTGCTTCGCGGCAACGGAAAGCTTTACGCCCGTACCGTGTGCGAGCTGCCTGCCTTTGACTTTGAAGAAAACAGGGACTACGCCCTTGGACTTCACATCGACTGCAAAACCTTTACCTACAAAATCTCCGTGGATGGGAACAAGCTGACGGACAAAAACGGGGAGGCGGCGGTGTGGAAATTCATGATGGCCGTCAACACCTTAAGCCGGTTTATTTTAAGAACCGGCCCGGTCCGCTATGCCCCCACTCTTGACGATGTGCCCGACGATTTGCCCGAGGTTCCCCTGCCCGGCTGCGAGGAGCCTTCCGAAGAGGCCCGGTATGCCCTTCATGGACTTAAATTTGTGAATCAAGACAAACAAGGAGTATGAATAAAGCATGAAAACAATAAAAAACGGTGTATGGGCTACCATGATAACCCCCTTCACCAAGGAGAACAAGCTTAATTATGAGGCCATTGAAAAGCTGATTGAATGGTATGTGAAAAACAGGATTGCAGGCATTTTTGCCGTATGCCAGTCCAGTGAAATGTTTTACTTATCCGACGAGGAACGCTACGAGCTGGCAAAATTTGTCATAGAGAAAACAGCAGGCAGGCTGGGAATTGTGGTTTCCTCCCATGTTTCCGACAGCCTGGAGGATCAGAAAAAGGAGCTTTTGAAGATGGCTTCCTTGAAGCCCGATGCCGTTGTCATGGTAAGCAACCGCCTGGCGGCTCAGGGAGAGGACAGCAGTGTTTTTATCAG
>JAEXPO010000053.1 GCA_023446675.1 Bacillota bacterium
TAAGCGGTGCTGGGACCGAACAGGTAGTCCACATCTCCTCTTATAAGGCAATTTTCAAAATAGTTGCGGTTGTTGTTGAAAAGCCAGGGAACTTTTGAGCCTTCAATAAAATCCGGCACTATCAGCCGCATAAAAACGGGATCCTTTACATCTCCCGTAAAAATAGTATCCTGATAGCCATGAAAGGCACAATTATAGAATGCTGTTCTGTCCGAGGCGATAAATACGGCCAGGGCCTGACCGGCAGATCTTCCGGGGCCGGCAGTGTTTTCAAAGGTAAGATTCTCAACCGTAATGTCGCTGCCTGAGAAAAAGACAGTGGCAGTATTAAAGGTGCCGTAATCGGTTCCGTCCCTCCGGAGCTTTTTAGCGCCGTCACCGTAGCGGATAATGGTATTCTCCCGGTCTTTGCCTGCCAGTCGGATGTTGTGCTTGCGGATGAACACCTTTTCTTCGTAGATGCCCGGTTCAATAAGTACCGTAACTGTTTCGCGGGGAGTATCCGGTATGGAAAGTATGGCCTCCTGAAGGGAAGAAAAGCCACCGTTGTCCTTTGACACAATGATCATGTTAAGCCTCCGTCTGTTTGTTTTACTTTACTTTCCTTTACAAAACCGATGGTTCGGTATATTAATAAAGGATAACGAAAACATTATAGTTCACGTACTTTTGAAAGGGTATATCAATTAATTGACATTTTATAAAAAATGGTTAATCAGGAGTATTCAATTTTTTATATAAACACCCGGCAGCTCTGCTATCAGCTTAGAATACTCCTTTAAGGAGAAAGCCTATGTATGGAAAATGGATAAAAAAGTACAAGGAACGCGCCATACTTCAAAAGATCTTTTTAGGTACCTTTCTGATATCGTTTTTCTTTATTATCCTGGTATGCTCAATCGGATTTACCTGGCTCAGCAGGGTTACGGAATCCCAGATCGTGGAAAATGATAAAAGAGTTCTGGCCAACTATGACATTGTTTTTGACAATTACATGACCTCTGCGAAAAATACGGCGGAAACCCTGTACAAAAACGTTTATGTCAATCGCATGATTGTCCGGAACGAAAGCCAGTGGAGCGATAACATGTCGGTTATTGCCAATACCATATTGAACAATATCATGGTTAACAACTGGGTTCATTCCCTTTTCATCATGGGGACGGATGGGGTTTTGCTCAAAGCCAGCAATTATACCCTGTTTCCAGAACGCAATATCGACAGCCTGGTGGAGGAGGCTTTTCCCCAATCCCTCAAAAGCAAGCTCTTTACCTGGAGCTATACAGGGATAGACGGAAGCTCCGAGGAGCTTCTGGGGGTATCGGTGGGTGAATGGCCTGCCAGGCAAACCGTTCCTGTGGGAATCATGGTCAATATTGATATTGGCTCCATCACTAAGGAAATGTTCTCCCATAACTGGGAGGGAGAGAATTTCTTTATTCTGGACGGGAAAGGTATTATTCTGGGAAGCGTGGGAGACTTGTTCTCTTTTGGACAGCCTATTCAGGATCTTGAAATCTATAAAACCATCTTCACGGAGAAAAACGAGAACGGCTATTCAAAGCTGGATTTTCAAGGGGAAAAGTATTTTCTGAGCTATATCACAGCTTCGGACAACAGCTATTCTATTGCTCATATGCTGCCTTATCATTACATACAGGACCCTGTTGCACGAATTCGCTGGATTATTCTGTCACTGGGCATAGCCATGGGAATGGGCTCCCTGTTTTTATCCACTTATGTGTCTGCCCGGGTTTACCATCCCATTGATGAATTTGTGGACAGTGTGGCTTCCTCCGGACTTGAAAGGCAGCAAGCCCCGGCAGGAAAAACCAATGAGCTTGCCGCTGCCTCTACCACCTTCACTCATATGGCCAGCCGCCTCAGTGATTACCGCAAGGAAATTGAAGCGGAGCAGATGGTAAAATACCTGTCGGCTAAATCCAATCAGACCTCGCCGCCCAAAGCCTTTGAGGAAATTTTAAACAGTTTCGGTACGTCGTCATTATACTCAGTAGCCGTTCTACGGGTTGGATATCCTTCGAATTTGACGGAAAGCAATGGGGAAGAGCCGGTCAACGAAAGCATGGAGGCGCTCTGTGACATTGTTTCCAATCATTTTCTGCAAAGCTGTGAAGCCAACACCTTTATTATGGATAATGAATACATTGCATCCATTGTGGTTCATCAAAATCCGGACGAGGATGCCAAAAGCAAGCTGGAGGCCTTGAGCCTTGAAGTCATTGAGCTGATTTCAGGCGTTTTTCCCTTTAAGCTTAATATGGGGCTGGGCAATCCCTGCCAGGAGGTGGGGGAGCTTAGACAGTCCTATCGCATTGCCTGTGCCGCTGCAGGCTATCGGTTCCTTTTTGGCGAAAACACGGTTATAACCGAAGATAAAATGCAGGCCTGCGCCTTTCATTCCAGTGAAAAGAGCTATGATCTTTCACCCTTAATCCAGTCTGTAAAAGCCATGGATGAAGGCGAATTTACTCATGAATATGAAAAGATGGAAGCCTTTTTAAAGACCAGATCCCTTCAGAATGCCTTTGAAACCTTAATCAGCGCGGCCTGTGAAATGCGGCGTATTCAATCGGATTTATCCCGGGATAACGCCAATATGGACTTTAAAACCTATGAAACCATACGTGTCGAAATACAGCGGCTCAACTTTTTAAGCGAAGCCCGTCAATGGTTCGGCGACTATTTTATGTCCATAAAAAATTATCGTAATCAGCTTCAAAATACCGGAAGCTTTGAGCTTGTGTCCAAAGCCATTCAATATATAAACCAAAACTACAGTGACTACAATCTCACAGCCCAGCATTTGTCGGGAAAATTCGGCATTACGCCGTCCTATTT
>JAEXPO010000105.1 GCA_023446675.1 Bacillota bacterium
GCTCCCCCTTTGATATGATGCGCCAGTTTGGCATTTCCTTCAAGGCGGCGGCTGTAAACATTGCAGGCAACTCCAGCGTCCAGGGAGCCGTTACCGCGTGGATGAAATCCTCGGGGCATAAGGCCAATATCCTCAACGGCACCTATAACTATACGGGAATCGGTATTGCCAAGAGCAACAAGTACGGCTATGTTTATGTTCAGATGTTTATAAAGAAGTAACACCCTTAGACTGGACGGCGCAATAAATGTAAAAGCAACAGATAACGGAGGTGTAGGTATGAACAAGGAAAAGCTGGGGAAAAACTCAGTTATTCAGGATAAAGCTCCGTTTTCTGTGCCTTCCGGCAGTTTGGGCATCAAGCCTCGGAAGAAAGGTTGTCAAAGCTTGGACGGTATGAGGGAAAACGGGAAAGCATCAAAGTGATGACGCATAGCAAAAAAGCAGGGACAATGGGGTTCCTGCTTTTTTCTTCGCCAAATACGCACTCCTGTTAACTAATTAAAATCTTTTCCACATTATCCACAGGTTTATCCACAATTCACCCCCACGAATAGACGTTCTGTGTATAAAAAGCGCTAGAGTTGGTTAAATAGTGGTAAAATGTTCAATCAGAGTATGTAAAACTTAATGATTTATCATGTTTGGTGGCGGGTAATAATATAATAACCTGGATTTACTACAGAGAGGGGTTGTTACTATGAAGTATACTGTGAAAGGTAAAAATGTCAGTGTCTCCGATGCTATGCTTGAGAAAGCGAAAAAGAAAATTGACAAATTTGCAAAATTCTTTAAGTCGGACTATGAAGCGGAGGCCACGCTTACTTTCAAAGTTGAAAAGGGACGGAATATTTTTGAAGCAACCATTCATGCTCCGGGCGCGCTCATCCGGGCCGAGGAATCAAGCGATGATATGTATGCTTCCATAGACCTTGTTGAGGAAAAGCTGGAAAGGCAGCTTCGGAAGCATAAGACAAGGCTTGGCAAGAAAATCAGGCAGGATCAGCTTATACAGGAGAATTTTAATATCGAAGAGCCTGTTTATGAAGAAGATGATTATGATGTTGTAAAAACCAAGCGATTTCCGCTTAAACCCATGAACATTGATGAAGCCATCCTCCAAATGAGCCTGTTGGGCCATTCGTTCTTTGTTTTTATTAACTCGGAATCGGAAAAGGTCAATGTGGTGTATAAACGGAAGGATGGTCGGTACGGGCTTATTGAACCTGAGTTTTAATTCAGCCCGGGTCAAATTTTAAAGGCTTAGAGTTGACCGGTAGGTAAACTTTGTTCGGTGCTATTGCCTGGTCAGGGAAGGGGTTCTTACATGCTTCTGAGAGATTGTGCCGGTGGTGTTGTTTTCTTTGGTAACAAGGTCTTTCTTATGAAAAATGAAAAAAACGAATGGATTATGCCAAAGGGACTGATGAAAGCAGATGAAAAGCCTGAGGACGCGGCCAGGCGCAGACTGAAGGAAGAGGCAGGCCTGGATGCCCAACTGTTAGGGCAGGCAGGCAGAACCCTATATGAGTTTTTCTCAGTGACACGGCAGCTTCCCGTGTGCAACCGAATTGTTTGGTATATAGCAGAAGTTAAGAATGACAGCTACCGGCTTGATTTTATAGAAAAGTTTGCTGATGCCGGATTCTTTGATTTACAGGAGGCACTGGAAAAAATAACCTACAGTCAGGAAAAATCCCTAGTCCTCCAGTCCTATAAAAAGCTGGCGGAGTTTCGCGGAGAAGGGAGCCGGGAGAACTGATTCAATGAGACTTTCTGACCCACTCCAAAGCTTAAACAAGATTTAAACGGGCTATTTTGATCAATTAAAAAGTTATGCTATAATAGGGAATGACTTGATTCTTCAAGTCATTCTTTTATTATGAAATAACAAGGTTCCCGGGACTCCGCTCGCAATCTTTGATTGCGTTAAGCGGGTGGGGTTCTTATTATGAAATAACAAGGTTCCCGGGGCCCCGCTCGCAATCTTTGATTGCGTTAAGCGGGTGGGGTTCTTATTATGTATTGTTTACCGCAACACTTGTGGCATTAAGTTAAGTATCTGCATAACCGATAATCCGTGAGGGGTGAATCCACTGGCTCTTAAGCCTTACCGAAGCGTTTTAGGCGAAGGCTTCTATGAATTTGAAGAAAAGCGTTCCCGCTTCATCGCCCGGGTTAAGCCCGTTGAAACTGAAGCGGAAGCAACAGCATTTATACAGTCCGTCCGGGCTCTCGGCAGGGAAGCCACCCATCACTGCTATGCTTATGCGCTTCTGGGAGAATCGGCTTACCAAAGGCACAGTGATGACGGTGAGCCCTCCGGTACGGCAGGCCTTCCCATACTGGAGGTCGTCCGAAAGAGAGATTTGGTGAACGTGGCAGTGGTGGTTACACGGTACTTCGGCGGTGTTCTTCTTGGGGCGGGAGGCCTTGTACGGGCTTATGGGAAAGCGGCAGCCGGAGGTATCGAGAATGCCGGAGAGCTTTTGGCAAAGCCCTGCCTGGAGGCTGTAGCACATCTGGAATACACCATGCTGGGAAGGGTTCGAAGCATGCTGACGACAGAGGGCTTTGCGATTTCTGAAATACGGTATACCGATATTGTGGAGGTTGTGGTTTTTTTGGAGAAAGAGCGCATGGAATTCTTTGAAGCCCAGCTCACAGATCTCACCAACGGCCAGGTCCTTATTGAATATTTAGATGAAAAGTGGATTAAACTGGATAATCAAGGAACTGTAATAGAAATATAAGGAGAGTGTGCATTCATGTCAGGTCATTCGAAATGGGCTAATATTAAGCATAAAAAGGAGAAGACGGATTCCCAG
>JAEXPO010000168.1 GCA_023446675.1 Bacillota bacterium
CTGTCAATGTCTGGGCGGCCCCTCCACTGAAGTTAAAGGTCAGGCTGGGTGTACCTACCGGCAACGTTGAAAGATAAGAGCTTTGAAGAGTTACCGTGTTTCCGGAGACAGTATAAGCCACATCAGGAACAAGTGTACTCGTGCCATACTTAATGCTTGTCAGAGTATTGCCATTTAGCGTTAGCTCAACGGGAATATTCATATAGTTCATACTGCCCGTATATTTATCAAAAGAAGCTGTTGTCGGAAGGATAACACTGTCTAAATCCGTTGAGACATTTACTAACATTGAACCTGCTTCTTCGCTGTCGGTGAAGATTATACCATTGCCAACAGCCTTTACCGTAAAAGCGTACAGGCCTGACTCAACTGGAAGAAAATCAAAGTATGTATTCGTTATCCCCGTTATGGGCTCTCCATAAGGCATAACCATAAACGGCTCATTTAACTTTTGAAGCTGCACCGTATAGCTGCTGGCATTGGGAACCGCATCCCAGACAGCCCGGGTGGCAATTGTGCTATCCCACTTTACATTAACAGGAGCCGCAAGCGGATAGGACACTGCAGTGGATGTAAAATCAAACACAATACGGCCATTTGTAACCGCACCGGGTGTATCTGCAAAATCAATAAAAATCGTTTGCCCTTCCGCACGCGCGGTCACTTTATCAGCATTTTCCGCAGTTGTTTCTTCTTCATTCTTTACCACACTCGTTATTTCATCCAGAAAATCACTAGAAAACTCAAATCTGTCCACATATTTACTGGTGAGTATAATAGAAGAGGGAATATTAAATATCAGCTTATTATTTACAGGATCAATATCCATATAAAAACTATTTGCCCATTGAAATTCACTGTTTTGACTTACCGTTTCGCTTTCAGACTCTTCATCCCCGTTATAATAATAATAGCGTGTAACCTGAGCACCGTTCACATAAGCATCTGTTTGGACTGGAAATCCCAGTAAAAAGACAGACATGGCAAGAATGACGGCACCAAGCCTTGAAGCGATCCCTCCGGATTGCTTCTTTTTCTTTGCTTTGTTTTGACTGTCATAAAGACTGTTCATTTTAGTCATAAGCATTTCTCCCCTACCTTTATATATCTAAATCATTTAATAACTCTGTTCAAAAGCACCTTACACTTATATACATTTTCTACACGGAACCGTTCCGTTTGATTTATTTCTACACATAACGACATTTTAACAGCCGTTTCTAAATCAATTTTGAAACGTTTTAAAGCGATAAAAATGCAAAACCCTCTAATAACAAGTGTTTTGGGTTTTTTATATATATGTAAAATTGTACCAATTAGCATTTAACGTAAATTTTTTTCTGCTAAGCATCTGACAACTGCCCATAGAATTAGATAAAGACTATTTCTTTTAAGCAAAAAAGATAATGTCAGTCGACTGCTTCAGGGCTTAAATTTAACAGCTTTAATGCCAAGAAAAGGCCGGTCAACGCAAAAGCAGTTAACCGGCTGGAATTCCATAATATATTCAGAATAAAGAAATGCTGTCTTGGTATCGGTTAGATTGTTTCAATTACTTCTTCAAGAACTTTATTAAAAGGAATAACCCTGGCATAACGCTTGTTCCATATCTTTTTACTAAAATAAGCATGGGTCTGCTCTGCCGTCATAAAGTCGTTATCAAAGGTAGAATGGCCCTCTTCGGGTATGGTGAGGGAAAAGCCCTTTTCAAAGGCGGATTTGCATGTTGCATCGATGCAATACTCCGTCTGCATTCCCACAAGAATAATATTTGTTATACAAAGGTTTTTTAAATGCAGCTCCAGCTCTGTGGCCTTAAAGGAGCTGTTAAACTGTTTTTCAATAATGAGTTCACCTTCCTGAGGAGCAATTTCACTGCAGATCTGCCATCCGGGGCTTCCCAGGGCAAAATCCGGATCCCCGTCTACATTGTGCCGTACATAGATAACTGTTCCCTTATTATTTCTGAATGCTTCCAGCAGCTGTTTAATGGTATCTATAAGCAAGGCTGACCGATAGGGATTGTCACGTACCATGCCTGTTTGTACATCAACAACCAGCAGCACCGTATTCTTCATTAAAGCAGTCTCCTTTTAAAATTAATAAATTCATTATATCTCATGAAAAAAATAAAATGTAAAGCAAAATTTTAACAATCTCATAATAAGGGTTTAACGGGCCTTTCCTATAGTTAAAGCGAAAGATTATAAAAGGGAGGCCCTTTAAAATGCGTATGAAAAGCAAATGGATCATTGCGGCATGTTCTGTTCTCGCGGTGTCACTGGCTTTCTTTGCAGCCAGGTCCCAGACTACCGCCGCCACTGTACCTACTCACATCGGAACCTTTGAAGGCAAGGCGCCTAAATACGTGTTCCTCTTTATTGGCGACGGCATGAGCTACCCCCAGGTAACCACAGCGGAAATGTATCTCGGCAAGCGCAGCAACCTCACCGACATGGTGGGCGGCGGCGGAATCGTACAGCTTAATTTTTCCAAATTCCCTGTAGCCGGTGCTGCACAGACCTTTGATTCCACATCCTTCATTCCTGACTCCGCATCTACGGCGACCTCTCTTGCAAGCGGGCATAAAACACTATCAGGCGTCATCAACATGGATGTTGCCAAGTCCGTCAAGTACACACCTATTTCCGAAACACTGGCTAAATCCGGCTATAAGGTAGGTATCGTCACCAGCGTTCCTTTAAATCATGCCACACCTGCCGCCTTCTACGCCAAGGCAGCCAGCCGTAACAGCTACTATGATATTGCCAAGCAAATCGGCGATACCCAGTTTGATTATTATGGCGGCGGCGGCTTTCTCCAGCCCAAGGGAAGCGATAACCTCCAGCCCCACATTTACGACTACCTTGAGGGCAAGGGCTACACCATTGTTGACTCTAAAGATGAAATAAAAGCTCTTGACAACACCTCCGGGAAGATTATTGCCATCAATCCCGACATGTCTGTGGATGGAACAGCCATTCCCTATGAAATTGACCGTCCCGCAGGTGAGCTTTCCCTCGCTGATTTTGTAAAGGAAGGCATCGAGGTTCTGGATAACGACAAGGGCTTTTTCATGATGGTGGAGGGCGGAAAGATTGACTGGGCCAACCATGCCAATGACGCCGCGTCCTCTGTTTATGATACCATTGCTTTCTCTCAGGCTGTAACACAAGCTATTAACTTTTATAATGAGCACCCCGATGAAACCCTCATCCTTGTCACAGGCGACCATGAAACAGGCGGTCTCACCATCGGCTTTGCCGCAACCGGCTATTCCACCTTTTTTGAAAAGATGAACGGCGTGACCACATCCTATGAGGTATTTGATAATTCTGTCGTTCATCCCTATGTGAAGGGCAAAACCCCCGATACCGTTAAGCTTTCCGACCTCTACGATGAAATAAAAGCCAATTACGGACTGCTTTCTCCCACCGACGCCGATGCTGCCTCTAATCCCGGCATGGTACTTACCCAAAGCGAAATCACCAAGCTGGAGGAGGCACTTAAGCAGAGCGCTGTTCCTGCCAAGGAAAGAAAGTACGGCGAGCAGGAAGATATCCTTTACGGAACCTATGAGCCCTTGTCCGTAACCCTGTCCCACATTATTAACAATAAATGCGGAATCACCTTCTCCACCTACTCCCACTCCGGCC
>JAEXPO010000184.1 GCA_023446675.1 Bacillota bacterium
CCCCACATCCGCTCCGCCCCGGGCTACGGTGCTGGCAATAGCCAAATGGGAGGTGCTCTCCCTGTCGTAGCCGGCGATGGAGGAGGCGGCGATGCCCAGCTTTCTAAGGTGTTCATCCAAAAGAACACGAGTTCCGCTGCCCTTTTCTCTGTTAATAAGGGTAATATCCTTCTTTTTGAAGTCCTCCCAGCCAGTTATCCCTTTGGGATTGCCCTTGGGAACATAGAAACCCTGCATACGGCAGGCCAGATGAATAACAACCGTGGGTATGCCGGGAACCATACGCCGGACATAAGGGACATTGTACTGATTTGTATCCCCGTCCCATAAATGAGCCGCCGTCATATGAACATTTCCCTGATAGAGGGAATAGAGGCCGTCATAGCTTCCCACATAGGAGCGAAGAATAGGAAGCCCTTCCAGATGTATTTGGAGATAACGTGACAGTATGTCCAGCATAATGTCCTGACCGCATATAACAAAACCATTGGTCCGGGGAAGGTCGGCAAAGGCCTGGGAGGGTCTGCGCAGCGTTCCGGAATCCACGGTGGAAGCAGCAACAGCCGTAGTTCCTGTTTTCTGCCTCTTGGTTTTATTCTTATAGTCTTCCACGTCCGCCTGATCAATACGTACCTTTTTACCCACGCGATAGGCGTTAAGCTCGCCTCTTTTTATAAGCTCATAAATGGTATTTTTTGTTATTTTAAGAATATCAGCCACTTCCTGGGGTGTCAGGGCTTCGTTATCCATTACACCTCTCCTTATCAAACCTGTAGGCTTAAGATTAATGAATCATCCTTCGTACCGGTATTTTGGATTAGAAACATTCTATTATAGTATACCCATTACCGTCTTTCTTTTCAAATGAAAACAGTCAAAACAGAGTATAAAAACACAAAATACAATAAAACCATAAATATATCCGCTCTTCTTGGCTAGTTTTTTTCTTGATTTTTCAGAGGAGCTTTAATATAATGAAATGAATTAAAACGTGACGAAACTTGATAACATTAAGTGACAAAACCATACATACCGTGTTTATCGAGGCCAGGATGCCCGAAAAAAGTGTGAATGGTACGTTTTTGCAGCTATACCTACAGGCTATAGGTCATATCTTATAATTCCGGAATTGCAGCAAGTCTTGTCAGCTTTCTATTAAAGGACATTATAAAGTACTTTCTGTCAAGGTGTTACTCAATGAAATAATACGGAATAAAAAATGGAGGAAGAAAAGATGAAGATGAAGATGAAAATGAAAACACTTAAAAACATCATTGCACCACTTTTATCTATTACTCTGCTTTTGAGCCTGTCTGCATGCGGCGCTGTTAATACGGCTCCTGCGGCAACGCCTACACCCACCCCCACCGCAACGGCCACTCCGGAAGCAACGCCGACACCGACGCCCACACCCGAACCGGAAGAGCCTGTGGAGCTTCTTATATCCGCCGCGGCCAGCTTAAAGGACGCTATTGCCGATATTCAAACGGCCTATTCGGCGGTTAAGCCTCATGTGACACTGACGGCTAATTTTGGCTCCTCGGGTGCTCTCCAGCAGCAGATTGAGCAGGGTGCCGAAGTGGATGTTTTTATATCCGCAGCCACAAAGCAGATGGATGCCCTTAAGGACAAGGAGCTCATTATAAATGAAACACGCAAGGACTTTCTGGAAAATCAGATTGTTCTTATCGTTCCCAAAGGTACCACTGCGGTAGCCTCCTTTGACGATCTAATTAAGGACGAAGTAAAAAGTGTCGCTTTGGGCGAGCCTGCAAGCGTGCCTGTGGGACAATATGCCGAGGAAGCCCTCACCAGCTTGGGACTGCTTGACAAGCTTAAGGCAAATGAAACCATTGTTTACGGTAAGGATGTTAAGGCTGTACTGGCCTGGGTTGAAACTGGCGAAGCCGATGCGGGAATTGTTTACAAAACCGATGCCATTATTTCCGATAAGGTGGATATTGTCGCTCCAGCTCCGGAAGGAAGCGTAAAACCCGTATATTATCCCGCTGCCGTCATTAAGGCAAGCAAACAGACAGAGGCAGCCACCGACTTTGTTAATTTCCTGTACAGCGACGAAGCCAAGCCTATTTTCGAAAAGTACGGTTTTGTTTTCAGATAATAAAACCGTTTCAGAGCCCTGCGGGCAGGAACAAAACGCTTTCGCTGTCTTTCCTCAATAGCCGTCCTTTTGGATTGGCAGGAGGCGAAAGGCGGCGGAAGCCCTATTTAGGGGGCATTTAAGCATGGATTTTTCACCCTTATGGATTTCAGTAAAAACATCCCTGTGTTCTACGGCCATCACCTTTTTTCTGGGGATTTGGGCTGCCTGGAAGGTCGTTAAGTACAAGGGAAGGCTTAAGGGCCTGATTGACGGCCTTCTCACTCTGCCCATGGTACTTCCGCCCACTGTGGTGGGCTTTTTTCTCCTTCTCCTGTTCGGAAAAAACGGCCCTTTAGGCAAGCTTCTGGAGCTAATGGGCACCCGGGTCATTTTTACCTGGTTCTCAACGGTTATCGCCGCGTCCGTGGTGGCCTTTCCCATGATGTACAAAACCGTCAGAGGAGGACTGGAGCAGATAGACGGCAATATTATTAATGCCGCAAGAACGCTGGGAGTGTCCGAACACCGCATCTTTTGGAGGGTTACGGTACCTCTGGCCTGGCCTGCCATCGCCGCGGGTACGGTTTTGAGCTTTGCCAGGGCTCTGGGAGAATTC
>JAEXPO010000243.1 GCA_023446675.1 Bacillota bacterium
CCTGTGCTGCAAAAACTGCGGTGGTCAGCATGAAACCAGGGCAGACAATAAACTTGAAATCCGAATCGTAAAGATTGCCGATTTCAGTAAGATAATCAGCTTCTGTTTCGCCAGCGGGCTTAATGTAGTGCTTTTCAAGTCCCAATTCATCAGCGGCCTTTACGATACCTTCCCAGGATCCCTGATTAAAGGATTTGTCATCAATGGTGCCGGAGTCGGTTACCATACCGGCCTTGAAGGTTTCACCTGCAGGTGTGTTGGAAGGGGTTGCAGATTGGGAAGGGGTTGCAGTAGCAGAGGATGAAGGAGTGGGTGAGGTGCTGGGTGTTGCAACGTTTCCGCAACCGGCTGCCAGTGAAGCAACCATAACTGCGGACATCAGCAGTGCGGTAATTTTTTTCATGGGATTTGAACCTCCTAAAATAAGAGTATGACTTAATATGCATACCCTTGTCCTTAATGATCTGATTTTATACCATGGGGTGGGTAAATGGCAAGAAACACTTATGAACTTCATAGCTAAAATGCATACATTTTATGAAGCGGCTTTGTTTAGTATGCATAAATATACAAGAATGTTTCTTGAAAGGTCGTGGGCAAAATGTTAGAATTTATTGTAATAAACACATTGAGGAGGGGTTCACGGTATGGCACAGGTAAAATATTGTTCCGCCTGCGGAAAAATGCTTCAGCCGGATGCCGCCTACTGCTATATTTGCGGTAAAAAGCAAATGATGCCTGCAATTGAGGAGCTTAAAGCCGATCAGAGTGAAACTGCGCTTCTAAAACAGGACGAAGGCCGGCAGGAATGTGCTGTGGCAGCCGAAGCTCCGTTAAAGGATGCTGTTTCTGAAGTTGAACCTGTCAGCGTTCCGGAAAAGCCGAAGGTCAGTGAAAAGCATCGAACAATCCTTCCTTTTAAGCCTGTCATCGTTGTTGATCAGCCGGAAGAAAGTCCATTGTCGGATACTGAGGAGAAGCTTGAAAAGGCAGAGCCTATAAAGCCTTTGGAGGAAGAAAAGTTCGGGGGAGAGCGGCCGGAAGAGCCAAAGCCTAATACGGAGCTGTTAAGCGCGGAAGTCGTGGATACGGTTAAACCTACGGATAGTTCTGTCCCGGGGCCTCAAGAAAAGCCCTTGTTTATTCCTCCGTATTTCCCGGATGCCGCCATTGTCACAGGAGCAAAAACCACAGTGCCGGACGGTAAGGCTCAGGAACCAAAGGTAACTGTCATCGACAGCCAGGACAAAGAGGAGAAAAAGGCCAAAAAACGTTTCCCATGGTTTTTCACAGCTTCCTGGAGCTTGCTTCTTATTGGAGCAGGGGTATGGGGCTATTTTCTGTTTTTTGATTACAGCTATGATTATCCTGTAATCTCTGAGGATGTCCAGCGTGTGGTTCTTTACACCGTGGCTGTTGCGCTGCTTATTTATACCCTTAGCCTAAAGCTTACTCTGCGTCGGCTTAAATTTGTCCCCTCCTTGTTATTGGTACTGTCCTTTCTGGTTGTTTTCTATTTCTTCTGCACAATTGAGCTTATTGAGGGAGATATTCTTCATGATCTTGTTGTCAGCTGGCGGAATGCGTTCCTCACTTTGTTTAATTAGAGGGTTTAGCATCTATTTCCGAGGTGAAAGAAATGATACGGGAAATAAACACAGGCAGTGATGAAAGCCGTATTGATGAAAAGTTTACGAACGGGCTCGGCACTTTGAAGTTTAATCATCCCTCCGGAACCTTTTCTTTAACTCCGGCGAGCAAAATCCTTATGACAGCAATTATTGAAAGCAAGGAAAGCTTACATGGTATTGGGATGGACTGGGGAAGCGGTGTTGGCTGCCTGGCAATTCTTGCAGCAAAAATAGCTGCTGTCCATAGAGTCTACGGCTTGGAGATCTCAGAGAAGAATATTGCTGTCGCTGTTAAAAATGCGGAAGAAAACGAAGTAAATAACAAAGTCCAATTTATATTAGCCGATTCATATAGTCCAATAAATGAGCATGATAAGCAAACAATACAGGATTTGAGAGGAAAGGTTGATTTTATTCTCTCAAACCCGCCTTCAAGTGACTGGGACGACGGATTGGGATATCGCAGAATTGTAGTTGACGGTGCAAAAGCGTTTTTAAAAGAAAACGGCCTTCTTCTTATGAACATATCCTTACAATATGGTATGGACAGAATAAATGCTCTTTTAAAAAATTATGACGGTTTTCTTTACAGGGGAGTTGCCGCAAGCACGGACATTGTGCCGTTTGACCTGTCCAGACAGGATTTGCTGGATTGCTTGAAAATCTATTCCAATGAGGAAATAAATGGAGGTATATGCTATACCTTCATAAAAGACAAAAGCGATGCCCAGCATTTCATCGATGCGCGTAGTGCGTTGGATAACTTTGAAAAGTACGGCATAAGTCCTTTTATAAAATGGCAAACTCATCTGTTCCAGTACACAGAAAGTCCTGTTGCATAAAACCTGGGCAAAACCTGATTGCCTTTAGCAGGCAGAGGGGCTGGTGTAAAATAGTATCCTAAAAAGACGGAGCAGCGACACCGAAAGTGTTGGATGCTCCGTCTTTTTGCTTCGGATGAATAAAAGTACCCGGATACAAAGGGTGAGTGTGCCAAGTGACAGGCCCGCCAGAGCCTCCATTATACA
>JAEXPO010000261.1 GCA_023446675.1 Bacillota bacterium
AAGCTGAACTACCTGCGTAAAATGCTTGTGATTATTTTTTCTGCTGCCTTGTTGCTTGGGAACGTGGTGTGTGTCATCTGCAATTTTGCAATTAACGGAATGCTGACATGGGCATTATTTCCCATAAGTGCTTCTCTCTTCCTGTGGCTTGTCATGCTACCGGTCCTTCTCCGGCGAAAAAAGGGTGTGTTTATATCACTTATTCTATTCAGCCTTTTATTAATTCCTTTCCTGTTTGCCCTGGAGAAAATTATCGGGGTTCCCAGCTTGATAATGCCTATGGGTACGCGTATTTCTATTATATCACTGTGTTATTTATGGATTATTGCTGTTTTGTATGCTAAAACCAGACTTAATCCTTTAATGACAACGGCATTGGTATTATTGATTGGCATACCTGTTTCCGTATGGATTAACTGGGTGGTCGCCGATTACACCGGACAGGTGGGTACGGATGTTTGGGATATCCTCGCCTATTCCATTATGTTAATCCTTTCACTATCTCTTTTTGTACGGTGTTATCTAAAAAAAGGAACCCGAAGGGACACTCTTACGCAGTAAAAAACATACGCATTAAAAAACACAGGTAATAAAACAGGAGAGGCGGAATTGCCAGGCGGCTGTTAAGAGGGGCGTAGTCCCCTCTTATATTACCTTTTATGAACCGGTTGACTTATACCGGTGCAGACCAAATCGAAAAAATACATATCCCGGAATAAGAAACAATAATCCCAAAAGAGGTATAAACATATAGAACTGACTTGGTTCTCTGTCCAATAAATACAACAGCGGATAATATTGAAACAATGCCATTGGTATCACAAAGGTGAGAAACATCAAAACGTTTTTGCCATAGACCGAAAATGGATACCTCCCAAACTGACGGCCTCCGTAAGTAAAGAAATTAAAGAACTCCAGACCCTCCACCGTAAAAAACGCGCAGGCTGCGTAAATAAGGAATAACGCGAAAAACACGGTGCTTGTGCGGCAAGATGGGCAATCGCTTCCGAAACAGGCAGAACGGAGGGTGTGAGAGTGATAACATGCCGTCCTTCTTTCGCTTCGGAGAGTGTCATGCCCCTTCTGAGCTCAGGTGTTTTCCCGCCGTATTCAACGACAAGGGTTTTTCGTCCTGATGAACGGTTTTTTAATTCGGATAGGCTGCCGTCAAGCAATATTCTGCCTTTACCGATTAGCATGATTCGTTGAGTCAACGCCTCAATATCTCACATTGGCCATTATCTGGAGTTAAAACGCCGCACATGATTTTGATGGTGGTGCTTTTTCCCGCTCCATTGGGGCCTATGTAGCCCACCATTTCACCGTCGTCAATGGTAAAGCTGATATCCTTCAAGGCATGAACAAGCTCGTAGTTACGTGAAAAAAGCGCCTTTACCGCAGAGCCAAGCCCAGCCTGCCGTTTGGCAACACGGAAGGTCTTGTTGATGTTTTGCAGTTTTATCATACGCTTGTTCTCCTATGAACCTATTAATGACATGATTATATCGAAAAGTGAATCGGCCGTAAAACGCTATATTCATTAACAGTATACTCTGCTTAGGCTGTGTAGGGGTGCAAGCTCCCGGAAATGGCGTTTTTCTAAAAATAGCTTGACAGGTCTAAAACTCTTTGTGCATGTTATACTGTTCATTGTTAGCGTTTTTGCACCTTTATTCTTAATTATTCTTAATTTTTGTTCATAAACACAATATAAGGTATAATAAGAGAAACTCACTTTTTTAAAAACTTAAATGGCTTGAATGCTGCTTATCAAATTATCAGGAGGTAGAACACATGGCAGAAATTACTTCAATTCGTACACTTTCAGAGGAAGAGCTTTGTACCTATCGAAAAAATGTGGTGGAGAAATATGCCGAGGACTTGAATAAATTAAGCTCCATGGATTTAAATGAAGCACGCCAAATGGCTCAGGCAGAGGTAGACAGGCTTATGCCAAAGGATACTTCAACTAAGGATCACTCCATGGAAATTATGATAAATGATTTATCTGAGGAAGTCGGATTTCTGTGGTATGGAAGGCGGAATATCTCCAGTATGGATGTTTCCTTCATTTACGATCTGATCGTGTATGATAACCACCGCCGTGCTGGCTACGGAAAAAAGATTATTGCTCGCTTGGAGGAAATTACCAAACAGCAGGCACTGGATAAAATAATCCTGAATGTCTTTGCAGACAATGTTCCTGCTGTTAAGCTCTATGAGAAAATGGGCTTTAAAGCATTAGGACAAGAGGACGGACAAATCGCCATGATAAAGTATTTGTAAAGCCGATCTTCAATTGTTGTGGAAACAAAAGTCTTAACGGCGCTTCAAAGCAGAATTTTAGAATAGCCAACTCTTGAGTGGGCCAGGCACATAACCCATGGCCTATAGTTCAGAGGGTACGGCTTTTTCTTACCCTCTTGCGTATCGTGCGGGATACCATTTTTGAAACCATGCCGTAAAGGCTCCCATCAGTGCAGGCAGGACAGAATTGATTAAGCCTGTATAAGGAGAAAGTTGTGTCCCCATCAGGATATACGTCCAAATGGGCGTAGCAAGATACAATGCGCCCCAAGCAGCGGTCAGGATGCGGTTTGTGCTGATAAAAAGCGGATTGGTACAGGCTTTTTCCCCGCCGTAGTCTTCCGCGCTGTAATGGGCGGTCAAAGGTATTTTGGGGAATGCACCGATGAACCACATCAACCCAAATATTAAATAGCTGGCCGGGACGATAATCCTTGCATCCGCACCAAGTAAAACCGCCAGCGAAAGCGCCGCTATAACAGGGATACTGATTTGCTCGTAGACAACCGTCCGAAACCGGATCCACAGCAGAGGAATAAGTACCACAGCAGCAATGCCTGCAACACCGCCGACTATGGGATTGATTGCGATTGCCGTCCAGTTAACAATCCACGGCGCCAGAAGAAGCAGCATATTAGCTTTGCGCGGCAGCTTTTGATCCGCCGGTTTTTTCTCCTCCGGCTTTAGCGGTGTTTGTGCGCCAAACAAGTCATCCCACTTTAGCATAAGGTTAAAATCACCCATAACTTGATATTGCCGTTGAAACAATGCTTCCTGTCCGGTAACTTCCCCGCGGGCTATGGAACGCCAAACAGAGTACGGCGTTTCGATCCTTGTTGTATAGGGCTTGAAATGATCCGTTATAACCTCGGAGCCTTGCTTTGTCAGCAGTATTTGGTAGGTTCTTTCAATGTCGGTATAATAAAATTCGACTGTGCGTTCCACACCGTCGGGCCTGTACAAAGCCGCCATTTGCGTTGTAAAGCTTAGGCTGTCGTCCGCTGGAGCCTCCCCGCACGGGTTATTGGTAATTCCCCAAGAAGCGTCCGCCATTTTCTCAAACACATGGCGGGGATAGAGGGGCTCTGCCAGCTCCGCCAGTGTTCCTGCCTGAATTCCTCCGGAGGCAAACTCCGCCCCTGCTCTGCGGACAACTTCCAAATAGGCGTCTGTGCGGCCTTTCAGTTCCGGAACACGGAACAGCTCTCCTTGTCCGCAAAAAAGACTTGTGTAATTGTCCTTTCCGCAAAAGTGGTCAAACATGGCGGTGACTGCCTGGTAATTACCTTCAGAAGTCCAAAATCCGCAGGTTGAAATCACAATGTGTTTTTGGCAGCTTAAATCGTACCGGGACGGATGACCACCGTTTTCTGTTCCCTCTGCCATAAACGGCAAATTCAGCGGCAGCTGACGGTCAATGAGATTCTTCAAGCCGCCGGGGACGCTGAAATAATACAAAGGAAAAGACCAGACAATGACATCGGCGGCAATAATTTTAGCGTGGACTTCACCCATATCATCGTTTATAACACACTTCCCCGGCGTTTTATTCCAACATGCAAAGCACCCCAGGCAAGCTTTTATATCTGTTTTGGCTTCTTCAAATATTTCTGCGTCCGGCCATCCGGCTCCGTCCAAAAAAGCGCGGGTCAAGCACATGGTATTGCTGCGTTCACACTTTGGTGAACCATTCAAAACTAAAATTTTCATAGGCTATTACCTTCCAAAAGAGTGATTGCTTTGGCTGCCCAATGATAACTGGCTTCAAAGAACGCTTCGCCGTAAAGGATGGAAATATCCCAGAATTTTGACTTTTTATCGTCACCTACACGCAGGCCGTATTCAGAACTTGCAACATAGGCGGCCTTAAGCGCTTCCTTACTTTTAAGGCATTTATCGCGGTATGCCCGGAGCATTTGAAGGGACTGCTCAACGCTTGTTTCCCCTGCGAAGAAAATGCGCATCAGAAAAGCGCTTTTAATCCGCATTGCGT
>JAEXPO010000328.1 GCA_023446675.1 Bacillota bacterium
GGCTACCTCTTTCCAGTCAAAACTTTCAATGCTTACCGCCTCGTTGATGGTAAAGCTGTCCCCCGTAAAAGTAAAGCGGATGGGCCTTTTCGTACCCATCCACTTCAAAAGCTTTTCGATATAGGCCATGGGTGGCTGCAAATTGGCAATCCCCACAAAGGGGTACCATTTAGCAGGGAAAAAGCTTGAAAAGGAATAGCCGGTAAGCTCCCTTCCCTTGAGCACATTAATTTCCCCAAGCCCCATAACCTCATAACTGCTGCTCTTTCCGGCTTCGCTGATTTCGATGCTTTCAGGCATAACCGGCACAATGAAGCCGCTTTCCTGATTGTTATAGCTGAGGCTTATTTCATAGGTCATCAGGCATACACCCCCTGTGCGGACATAGCAATCTCTTTTTCCAGGCTCTCGGTAATACGGCTGACAATGGTTTGTATGTCATAGCCGTTGTTGATGTCTCCTGTTTGCACGGAAACAGTAGGCGTTAAGGTGACGAAATTCTGGATGTTCTTCATTTCGGCCAAATCCCGCATGGTCTTCATGTCCTCCGTGCTTAAATCCACTTCACTGCTTCCTATTTTATCTACCGTTTTAACCTCGTCCACGCTATAGCCTGATGTGGGTATATCCAAGTCCTCCGGCAAGGGTGAGCCTTTCATGAGCTCGGCAAAGTCCAAATTATTGCTGTCAAAGCCCTTAAACAGGTTGTCGCCAACTTTATAACCTGTAAAGAAGCTATCCTCGTAGCTTATCCAATTAATACCCAAACTCTCCATACTCAAATTAAGCTTTGACAGTTTTTCTTCATACTCCTCATCGGGAGCCACCATTTTAATCAGCCCATCCGCAGTTTCCTTTAAATGAACTCGCACACCGTTGACTTTTTCGCTTAAGCTGGATCCAAAAACATGATCAATCGCAGATGCAAGCGATTCAAGAAGCTGAAGCGTATTGTCTGCCAAATTCTGAAACAAATATATAATAGAAGAAATCGGAGCATCTAAAAAATTCATGAGAAAATTAGCAAAATCTATGAACGGATTAATTAAAAGATTTATTTGGCCCAAGATAATTTCACCAAAAAGGATTACCTTGTTAATAAGAGCTGCCACCGCAGTGAATATAACACCCACAATAAGTCCTACAGCGGAATACGATGTCCCCGCTACTTTATTAATGACGGCGATTACCGCAAAAAATACGGCGATAAGCGCTATAACAGCCAATATAACCCATGTTATGGGGCAGGCCAGCAATGCGGCATTCAGCCCCACCTGCGCTCCGGTAGCAGTTGAGGTTGCCGCAGCCTCAGCTAAACTCATCTTAGCCTTTAGGGCTGACTTCGCCACTGCAATGGCACTTAAGCCGTTTGATATTCCTGTGACAATATTGGATAGGGCTTGAGCAATCGTAATTGCAAGCAGCACGCCCTGCCATATAAGCAAGGCCGTAACAATGCCAAAAAGAATGGGTGATATTATGGACCAATTGGAAGATATAAAACTCGCTACTGCAAAGATAATATCAAATACCGTAAGCAGCACACCAACCACAAGGCTTATGGCGTTTGCCATATTCGTAAAGAAGATTTGTCCGTCACTGCTGGATAACCAGATACTCAACTCCTCTACCCGATCTGTTATCGCCTGCAAAGGGCCTCCCGCGGTATTTAGCAAACTGCCCATTGAGCCTACCGTATTCGTTACAGCATTTACCGCCCCGCTAAACGTCATGGGTAAAGCATCAAATGAGGTATTGATTCTTTCTTTCTGATTCTCAAAAGCGGCGGCTATCAATTCCGCCGTCAAACTCCCCTCGGCTGCCATTTGTCGAAGCCCGCCTGGTTCTATATTCAAGCCCTCTGAAAGCACGCTTAACAATTGCGGACTCTTTTTCATCATGGAATCAAAGACATCCGTACTCATGCTTCCGCCGGACAACACGCCGTTCATCTGCTCAAATACGGATTGCACATCGCTTGCCGACGCATTGCCAAGAAGTAACGATTTATTTAAGGAATCCATAAAGCCAAGCATTTCATCGTTGCCCTGGAATACCGTCTGTCCGCTGGTTCCCAAACTCTTCATCATATCCGAGGCCGTCATGTAGCTCATTCCTGTGGCATTGGCTGCCGCTAGCACCTTTTGCTGCAACTGGATCTGTGTTTGGGTTCCGTCATTTATAAGCGACAGGTTCTTATTTGCATTGCTGTAATCCTCAACAAAGCTCATGGCTCCTGAAATGCTGGCCCACATGGCCTTTGCTTCGTCAAGGCCTGATTTAATGGCATCAATCCCTTTTTTAAGCTTTTCTACAGAAACAAGACTTTTCTTTGCATTTAAGCCGAATTGCTCCTCAAGAATAGCTTTTTGTTGAAGCGAACCATCTATTGAATCCAGTCTGGCTTGAAGCGAGTTATAGGCGTTGTTTATCTGGGTGAGATCCCCGTTTTCCATAGCCTCATTTAATGCTTCCTGCTCTTTAACAGCTTCGTTTATTTTGTTTCTAAGCCCCTCGTAAACGCCGCTTAGTTTTTCTGAGTTATCGCCGCTTAAATTGGAGAGGTTTATAAAGCTATCTAATTTTAATGTTTTTAGGCCTTCCAGCCTGCTGTGAACCTCTTGTATCCTTAAATCCATTTGCTGAATATCAAAAACGGCTCCGGTAGGAAGAATTCCCATGCTTTTGGATGCACTGGATATACTGTCCATTTTCGTCTTGAGCGTATCAATTAAGGAAAACGCGCCCTTCATCTCCGCGTTCAGCCTCGTAAACCCGGTATCCTGAAAGATAGGAACACTTTCGCTTGATGACCACTTTTTCATCTGAGGCATTTCCCGCGCCTGTATTAGCTTTTGGGAGCTTCCTTCTATTGCATTGATGCCTTCTGGAACATTAATATTAAGAGTAACGTTCTTATCCATAGTAATATGCAATTTTTCCACGACCATTAAAATGGCATTTAAGGTGTCTGTAATTTTTCCTAACGGACTGGATAATTTATCCATGAGATCTAATGTATCAATGCCCTCCATAATTATCCCATGCTCCTTTCTTTCAAAACTCAGCGCTTTTTCTTTGCTTTTGCCATCTCTTTCTTTTCGTTTTCAATATGAATCTGTATGGAAGCGTAAACAAAAGCTTTTTCTCTGTCGGACATATTTAATAAAATATGAGGTTCCCATCGAAGCTTGTGGAGGGCGTAGTGAGCAAAATTAGCCTCACTATCGCCCTCCAGAATCAGTTTTTTGCGTCTTCAACAAGCTCATTCATGCTCTTCCCGTAACCGTTAAGATCAGTAACTATCTCGCACAGCTCGGCGTATTCTCCGTCAAGCATTTTAGTTTTCATAGCCTGGAGCAGGTTTTCAGCACCCAATACACCCCATGCATCCTGCAGGGCCTTACTTTTAAAGCAGGGTGAAACCGTTGTCTCAATGATAATTTTCAGCAAATAGGAATCCTGATCGGTAGTTACCGTTTTCTGTCCTTTAAGATATGTAACTTTTCGGCAGCTTTTTCTTATTTCATCGGCGACGGAAGCGGTAATGGGCTTAAAT
>JAEXPO010000347.1 GCA_023446675.1 Bacillota bacterium
GCCGATGAGGTCTCCGCCCATGCATTCACAGCAGGAATCGGCACACCAGAGGGTTGCACACATCTGGCACATATCGTTATTGCGGTTCGACATGTTCCCCTGATAATAGGCATTTTGACGGTAGCCATTGGTCTGCCGGTTGAGATTATTAAGAGCGTTCCGGTATTCAAAATTAGAGGGCTCCAGATTCGTTGCTTTTTGGATGTTGGTATACCCTCTGTCATACCAGCCTCTTCTTATAAAGACCAGGCCCTGAAGATAATGCCATGCGGCATTTCGAACCCGCATACTGTCAAGGATGCGCTGGGCTTCGTTTAAATTGCCGTTATTGATATGTGCGCGAACCTGATTTTCCTGTTCGTTCTGTCCGCCGGCATACTGATAGCCGCCGCTATACTGGTTCTGCTGTTGATTCTGCTGCTGCCGCTGCTGCTGATATTGCTGTTGATAGCCGCCGCCGGAATTGTAGGACTGCTCCTCCTCTTCCTGGTATTGATAGGAACCGCCTGCATTTTTCATCAAATCATCGTAGGCTTCATTTATTTCACGCATTTTTTCACCCGCCAGATCAGAAAGCGGGTTATCGCGATATTTATCAGGATGATATTTTTTAGCCAGCTCACGGTAGGCCTTTTTAATTTCGTCGTAGCTGGCACCTTCTTTAATGCCTAACACCTTATATGGATTTTTCTTCATTGTTATTGGTTCCCCCTTGCAAAACCTTATCTGTTTTCACAATTAACCCGGAATACATTATATTATCAAGGATACCCCTGTTTTTTTCAATCCCCAGCAGTGAATAGGCTTTTTCACACTCACTGAGAGAAAAGGTGAGGTTAAAATTGATTCTCTCCCGGATAGTCAATTTAAATTCCTCCGGAGTTCCATTGCCTTTAGTGTAGAACTCCTTCAGAAAAGGATTATAGCTTCCGCTTTTATAATCCTTTTCCAAATCATCGTAGGCATCCAGGATGTAAATCCATCTGCCCATATTATACCCAAGCCAGCCCAGTGTTTTTCGTGCCGCCTCATCTTCAATAAGGGCGCACTCAAATATCACTTTCATCAGATCTCCAAACGGCTCCGCAGCCTCGTCCACCGAGGTGCACCCTTCTTTTTCCAGGCTGTTAAGAACCCCAAGCTTCTCCCCAATTAGCCGGCTTATTTCCGGATGCTTTTTTTCGGCCTTTTTAAAGGCTCTCTTAAGCATAACCATAGCCGCACCGCCGGGCAGGCTTTTGTCGTCATTCCATTTATCCTTTAAATTATAGTACGCAAGAAGGATATTCATGTCTGACGCGTATTGAATGAAAGTATTGGAATTCACAATAAGACGCTTGCTTGCGGGGTGGGCCAGGCACCTTTCTCTTTTGCCCGTTACCGGAACTGCACTTAAAGCATCCAAAAGCAAGGCCAGAAATGTCAAATCGTAATTAAGCACAACTCTGGGAAGCTGGCCGTAGCTTCGGCCAATGGTTTTGCAGACGCTGCAATAATAGCCTTTGAATATATCAAACTCCCGCATCTTGAGCTCCGGCTTGTCTGGCTCAACATATCCGAACATTTAACCCACCTGTGTCAGAAGCGAAAAAGGCTTTATTGAAGCGCTTACTTCTGTTCTTCCTGTTTTTGAGACTCCTTGCCTGTCTTGTCAAAGCTGACGCCCTGGACATGGATATTGATGGAGGCCACATTCATTCCCGTCATATTTTCCACAGCACTTTTTACTTTTTCCTGAATTTTCCATGCTACATCGGGAATGCGAGCGCCGTATTCCACAAAAATGTACAAATCGATTGTAATGTTTTTTTCATCTATCTCGACACGAACACCCTTGGTCGAGTTTTTTATGCCCAGTGCCGATGAAATGTTTTCGGCGATATTGGCACTCATACCGGCTACACCTTCAACTTCCCCGGCAACAGTATGAGCAATAACCGTAATCACTTCGGTGGATATCCGGATTTCTCCGACTTCCTCCTCAACGGCTGGATTTTCCTTTTCTTCAGGCATAAGCGCACCTCCACAGCATTCGCATGGTGCTATTATATCATTCCCATATTATTCAATGCAACTTTACGAAACTTCCGAATAAACATTCTATGCGAGTAATTTTCGGCTTCCCAGGTCTCTGAAAGGAATGAGCATCTCATGAGCAAGCTTAAAGCACGGCTGCAATACGCCCTCATATATCTCTTTCCCGCTATTGCCCTTGTTCTTTCCCTGTTTGCAAAGGAAACCTCCCAGGCCGCCCGTCAAGCCCTTTACCTGTGCCTGGATGTTGTGATCCCATCCCTGTTTCCCTTTTTTGTGCTGTCGGGCCTGGCCGTGCCCCTTCTTTCCAGGCTGCCCTGTCCAAGACTGTTCAAGGCCATTATGCAAAAGGGCTTCGGCCTTCCCTACTATACGCTGGTAACCCTTATGCTTGGTTACCTGAGCGGTTACCCCACCGGCGCCAAGCTTGCCCGTGATATGGTGGATGAAGGCCTTTTGGATTCCGTTCAGGCCAGCAGAGTAATAACCTTTGCCAACAATTGCAGCCCCCTGTTCGTCATTGGCACAATTGGCGCCGGTTTGTTTCAAAGCATCCGTATCGGCTTTGTCCTTCTGGTGATTCACTGGGTTGCAGGGCTTACCGCCGCCCTTTTATTGAAACGCTTTTTAAAAGAACCGGCAAAAGAAAAAGCCTATCCTTCCCATGTACACACAAAGCCGGCTTCTTCCACCCCATCTCTTCCTTTTGCCCCTGCCGTTGAAAATGCTTCCTTTCTTTGCATAAAGGTTACCGGCTACATCGTTTTGTTTGCCGTTTTATCGGAGCTTCTGGGCAAGCTGGGCCTGTTTCAGCTATTGGGGAATTGGGTGGGCTGGCTTGCAGCCCAAGGTCAGAACAGCTCCCTCTCCGGATTCTTTACCTCCCTCTTTCGGGGAGTGATGGAGATATCCACCGGTGCCAGCGCCGTAAGTCAGGTCCAGGATGCCTCCTTGACGCTTAAGCTTGCGGGGATATCGTTTCTGTGCGGCTTTGCAGGCTTGTCGGTACACACCCAGGTGATGGGCATTATGAAGGGCACAGGCACCAAATACCTCACTTTCTTTATCGGAAAGCTTCTCCACGGTATCCTGGCCTTTTGCCTGACCCTGCCGGTTATGAATATGTTTCCCTTCGCTCTTCAAACGGCAGGCTCAGCTGCCCCGACATCCGTGGATCTGTCTCCCTTTCGCGCACTGACGGTAACGGTTTTGCTTATGTCCCTTCTCATTTATATTCCTGACGTAAAAAGGACAGGCAAACGCAAAAAAGCCTAGACCCTTACGGTCCAAGCCTTGCCTGTACACTGGCCAAACGGCTTTATTTAAGCTCCTGGCGGTTCAGCTTGATTACGTCCAGGGTATCCTCCAGCATGTCTTCCACCTTGCTCAGGATACCGTCGGCATATTCCCGTGTTCCCAACCGGATTTCCCTGGCATTCTTTTTGGCGTTGGAGAGAATAACCTCGGCCTGCTCATAGGCCTTCTTGGTTATTTCGTTCTCATCCACCAGGGCGGCAATGCGGGCTTCCGCGTTATTAAGGATATTCTCCGCCTCCTGCTGGGCTTCGGAAAGAATGCGGCCCTTGTCCTCCATTACCCGCCTTGCCATTTTTATATCATCCGGAAGCCTTAAGCGAATTTCCTGAACATATTCTAAAATGGCGTCCCTATCCACCAGACAGCGCCCTTTTGAAAACGGTACCGTGGTGCCGCTTTCCAGTATATCCTCTATTTGATCCAAAAGCTCCAATAACTCCATTGCGTTCCTCCTGCAGCCTCTTGCATCCTTTATCCTTTGAATTTCCTATAAATGATATCGGCTATTTGCGGCGGAACAAAATCATCAATTTTTCCGCCGTACCGGGCAAGCTCGCGAATAATGCTTGAGCTTAAATAGGAATAGTCGATACCCGTCATCATAAAAAGTGTATCTATATCGTTGTCCATGTGCCGGTTTAAAAGCGCCATCTGCATTTCATACTCAAAATCCATGACAGCCCGCAGACCTTTAATAATAGTGGTTGCGCCTCTTTCCTTCATGAAATCCACAAGAAGTCCGGAGAAGCTTGTTATTTCAATATTGTCCTGTTCCCCCACAGCCAGTCTTAAAAGCTCCATGCGTTCTTCCATGGTAAAGCAGTGGGCCTTGTTGACATTGACAGAAACCAGCACAATCAGTTTATCGCATATTTTAGCCGCCCGGTTGATAATATCCAGATGACCATTGGTCACCGGATCAAAGCTGCCGGGGTATACAAATGTCCTCAAGCTATGTCCTCCCGTAAAGTATGTCGTCGGCAATTGATAATCCGTTACGGTCCGGCCGCCGGGCTGAAACCGGCCCAACGCCGGAAAGGCTTAAGCCTGCGGCTCGCGGACATAAAAGGAAAAAACAGTG
>JAEXPO010000374.1 GCA_023446675.1 Bacillota bacterium
TCACAAGGCGGGGCTGCATCTTGTGCTATGGCAGATTCCCGTCCTCAAAAGCGCTCTTGAGGCGGATGACCCCCAGCATAAGCTGGATAAGGAGGAGGCGGTGGAAAAGGGCTACTGCGTTAAAAACGCCGATGGCACTCCTTACCGGATTCCCGACAGGTGGTTTTCAAACAGCCTGCTTCTGGATTTTACCAATCCTGAGGCCGTTGACTGGTGGTTTAAAAAACGCCGGTATCTCAGGGATGAGCTTCACGTGGAGGGCTTTAAAACCGATGGGGGGGAATTTATTTATGACCCGAAAACCGTCTTTTCCAACGGAAAAACCGGGCATACCATGCGCAACAGGTATCCGGCGGATTACACCCAGGCCTACTATGACTTTATTCAGGCCGGTGAAAAACCGGGCATCCTCTTTTCCCGGGCGGGGTATTCCGGCTCACAGAGCCGTCCCATGCACTGGGCGGGGGATCAGCTCTCCACCTTTGGCGAGCTGAAAAGCCAGCTTATCGCAGGCCTTTCCGCAGGGCTTTCGGGTATTCCCTTTTGGGGTTTTGATTTAGGGGGCTTCGCGGGAGAGCTTCCGTCCACCGAGCTCTACCTGCGGGCAGCGGCCATGGCTGTTTTTAGCCCTGTAATGCAGTTTCATTCCGAGCCCCGCTCCGGACAATATGGCGACAGCCGCCGCCGGGACTGGATTAATGATCGCAGCCCATGGAATCTGGCGCGAATCAACCAGGCGCCGGAAATAATTGAGGTCTACCGCAAATTAGCAAAGCTTCGCATGAAGCTGATGCCCTATATTCTTAAGGAGGCGGCCTGGTGCGCCCAAAGCGGCCGGCCCATGCTCTGCCATTTAATGTATGACCATCCCGATAACGGGGAAGTCATCGACCTGGAGGACGAATATTTCTTCGGGAGAGATCTTCTCGTTGCACCGGTGCTGGAGGAGGGGGCTGTTGAGCGGAGGGTTTACCTGCCCGCCGGACAATGGGCGGATTTCTGGACGGGAGAACGTATTGGGGGTGATTGCTGGCATAAGGCAAGCTGCCTTCCCGGGGAGATAGCGGTGTTCAGCCGGGACGGAAGGCTTATGGCCGAGACGCTGTAGGAATAAGAGAAGATCGCTTTTAAAGACGCATAAAAGGGCGGCAGAATCCTATTTTAACTAATCCTGGACAGTAGAGGAATGACGAAACGGTAATTGCAGAACGCAGGTTACTGTTCCGTCATTTCTAAAGAACGGCTATAGGCGACATAAAGGCTGCATCAAGGAAGGAATGACTTGAAGGAAGGCTTAGTGTCTTAGCAGGTTCAAATGTAGGGGGATGACGAAACCATAATCTTAAGAGGTTCGTTTAGCATCCCTCAGGGAGGTGTTATAATATGGTAAAAAAAGTAAAGCGATTATTTGTGAGCATCCTGTCCATTGCCATGATCCTGGTGTTTAATACCGCTGCCAGCGCGCTGGACGGTGTTTGGCACAAGCCCACGGGAAACGATGAGCTGTACGGCGGAAGCGAAGTGGGGACGGAGCCGTGTGAGCGGTATCCCCGAGATCCGAAGGCGGGGGAGACCGTGTACATTAAATCCAAAACCTGGCCCGTGGAAATGGGACAAGCCGTCTGGCTCACCTGGACCAAAAACGGCGTGAGCCAAACCGTTGTAAACGCCGACTGGAAGTACAACAGCGGCAACGACACTTATTGGGAAGCCAATTTAGGAAGCTTTTCCAAGGGAGATGAAATTGAATATACCGTCCACGCCAACCGTTATAGCACAGGTGAGCTGACCTCCGGCCCTTACTCCTTTGTTGTGACCGATTGGGACAGAGTCCAGAATGTGACTGCCGTTTCCAATGTTGGAGACAGAGTGGAATTTACCCTGTCCAGCTTATCCGGATCCCTCAGCCCCAAGCTGAGCTTCTCCTTCCCGGATACAGGCTATGTCCGCATGCAGTTTGAGCCCCTGGGAACAGGCGCCTTTGCCGGTGGCTCCTCCGCTTATACTGTGGATACCTCCAACGCCTCCTTTGTTCTTGTGAATGGCCCGGGGATCAAGCTTAAGGTCTTTAAAACGCCTTATAAGCTGGAGGTGTATGACGACGCAAGCAACCTTCTCACAAAGGAATACGATCCGGGCCTTGGCCGCAATCTTGCGTTTTTAACCAACGGCACGGACTACGTCTCCAAGGTGGAGGAAAACCTGTACACCCCGTCCGGTGAAAGCTTTGGCGGCTTTGGCATGAAGTATAACGCCCTTAATCAGCGGGGCAAAAATGTTGATATTTACACCGTCAACTGGTATCTGGATCAAAACGACAAGACCTATCTGCCTGTGCCCTTTTATATCAGCAATCAGGATTACGGGCTCTACCTGAATTCCACCTACTATTCCCAGTTCCGCCTTGCCACCGATGTAAGCGACAAGGCTACCATTCAAGCCACTGCGGGAGGCTATGCCAACACCGGGCTGGATTTATATTTCTTCTCGGGAGAGCCTGAGGATGTATCCAAGCTTTATTCCGAGGTCGTGGGAAAACCGGCCCTTCCGCCCGTATGGGCCTTCGGCCCGTGGATATCGGGCAATGAATGGAACAAGCAGTCCGAGGTAGAGGAACAGATTGATCAAACCCTTGCCTATGATATCCCCACCACTGCCATGGTGGTTGAGGCCTGGTCGGATGAAGAAACCTTCTATATCTGGGGCGGAGCCTCCTATACCCCTCAAAGCGGCTCCTGGATGCCGTCGGTGTCGGACTTTACCTTCGGCGGGGACTGGCCCGATCCCCAGGATTTTATTGACTATGCCCATAACAACGACATTAAGGTTCTGCTGTGGCAAATTCCGCTTATCCGGTATACCTCCGGTGCATCCCCTCAGCTTGCGGCCGACGAGGCTTATGCCATCGCCCAGGAATATGTGCTGGGGGACGGAAACGGCGGGGCTTACCGCAGGCCCGAGGGCTGGTTTGGAAACAGCGTTTCCGTTGACTTTACCTACCCGGACGCTGTGGACTGGTTCCTTGGCAAGCGTGAATACCTGCTGGAGCAAATGGGGATTGACGGCTTTAAGACCGACGGAGGCGAATTTGTCTGGGGCCGCAACATCACCTCTTATACGGGAATCAAGGGCGATGAGCTTCGCAACCTTTATCCCGATC
The DNA here is from genome assembly GCA_023446675.1 of Bacillota bacterium. Taxonomy (GTDB): domain Bacteria; phylum Bacillota; class Clostridia; order DSM-8532; family DSM-8532; genus DTU059. The sequence goes on from JAEXPO010000374.1 coordinate 3,161, forward strand.
TGTATGTTAAGTCCTATTATGATTTTATCAAGGAACGTGTTTCAGACGGACTGACCTTCAGCCGCTCAGGCGGTGCGGGAGCGGGGCAGAACCCCTTAACCTGGACGGGAGACCAGCGTTCCACCTTCAGCGCCTATCAGGATGCCATGCGGGCAACCCTTTCGGCCTCCATGTCCGGCGTTCCATTTATAACCTGGGATTTGGCGGGCTTTAACGGGGAGATTCCCACAACCGAGCTCTACAAAAGGTCGGTTGCACAAGCGGCTTTTTCACCTATTATGCAGCTTCACTCGGAATCCGGCGGTGACCCCAATCCCAGCGTGGCCCGTACCCCCTGGAATATGTATGACCGCACGGGGGATATGGACTGCATCAGCATCTACCGCAAGTTTGCCAATATCCGCATGAGTCTGATTCCCTATCTTTACAATGAAGCCAGGTACACCAGCGACGTGGGTGTGCCCATGATGCGGTCTATGGCCTACGCCTATCCGGACGACGCAACCGCGGCCGCCATGGAGTTCCAGTATATGCTGGGCGGAAACCTTCTGGTGGCTCCCATTGAGAGCGCAGGGCAGACCACTAAGCTTCTGTATTTGCCTGAGGGCGAGTGGTACGACCTGTTCTGGGGCGCCAAGCGTCCGGGAGGCAGCGTTATTTCCTATTACGCGGGACTGGATGCCATTCCCGTATTTGTCAAAGCGGGCAGCGTTCTTCCCTTAAACCTTAACGAAGACTATGAGCTGGGTGCATCCGTGGGCAATACCACCGACAGCTATCAAAACCTTACCTTCCGGATTTATCCTTCCGGTACAACCAATTATGACTGGTACGATTATGTGGATAATGCCCAGCGCTCCCTTCTTGTAGAAGAGGCTTACTCCAGCTCCGAAATCAGCGTGGACGTTCCCGGAATGGCTCGTACCGCCACGCTGCAGGTCTTCTCAGGAAAGCCCGCTTCCGTAAGCATCAGCTCCTTGACCGCAACGGAATATGGTACCCTGAGCGCGTTCAAAGCCGCATCGTCGGGCTGGTATTATGACACGGTGCAGCATCTGACCTTTGTAAAGGTGGCTCCCTCCGCAGGCACAACAGTGGTTTTAAACGGCGTCCATGAGGTTCCCTATGAGGCGGAATTTGCCTTCTTAAACAGCGTAACCACCAATACCAATCACGGGGGCTATCAGGGCATCAGCTTTGTTGACGGCTTTTCTTCCGTTGGAGACTACGTAGAGTTTGAGGTTTACGCACCGGCGGCCGGCACCTATGAGCTTGACGTACGTTACTGTGCGGGAACGGAGAACGCCGCCCGCAATCTTTATGTCAACAGCGTATACCACTCAGGGCTGAATCTGACCAAAACCGCAGACTGGGATACCTGGGGAACGGTTACGGCATCCGTTTTCCTCCACGCGGGCAAAAACCTAATTAAAATAGCGTATGACAGTGGTAATTTTGCCGGTATCAACCTGGACAACATCACAATCCGTTCCGACTAAAACCAGAACGGTCAGTTCAGTGGGGTTATATCCCGGTATTCATTAAAGCCTGCTTTCAAGCGGCACCAGAGTTTTCTTTTATCGCGGACACATCCGGCAGATGCTGCCAGTACGATGAATGATGCGGTTTTGCGCACCCGGAACCCCCGGGGGGAGATCCGGGTGCGCAGAATCAAAAGAAAGGGACGGTAAAGCCATGAAAAAAATACGATTATTTAAACGGGGGTTTTCGGTTAGGATTTATGCCTTTCTGATTTCCGCGGCCATGCTGTTCTCCCTGGTTTCGGTTATGGGACCCCTGCCCTCCTATGCCTATGCTTCAACTCTTGGAAATGTGCTGTCGGTAAGCGCCAGCGGAGATTCTGTTACGCTGGTGGTGGACAACGGCGGAGAACCAAACGACGATATTCTTGAGCTTCAGGTGTGTGAAAGCGATATTTTGAAGGTTAATTACAGGCCCAACGGCGTTGCCTCCAGTAACCCCACGCCTATTATCGATACCTCCCGGGCTTGGGGAGCTGTGGGCGCCGTCATTGATACCACATCCGATCCCATTACCATTGAAACTTCGGACATGCTTATTGAAATTAAGCGAAATCCCTGCCGCCTGACCGTTAAAAAGGCGGACGGCACCCTGCTGTTCTGGGAGCCCGACAGCACGGGGGTCTATTACGACGGGGTGCGCTTCCAGCGTGCCGACGGGCAGAACATGTACGGCCTTCACAGCTACGCGTGCTTTGATGAAAACGGCCAGCTTATCCGCAACAATACCACCGACGAGGTTCTGGCGGGCCAGCAGGGGGATTCGGGCGGACCGTTTATGTGGTCAACCGCAGGCTACGGCCTTCTGGTGGATTCCGACGGCGGGTATCCCGTACTGGAGGACGCCACCGACAAAATGGAGTTTTACTACGGCAATACCACTACGGCAGGCCGCCGGTATGACAAGGAAAACGTAGAGTATTATGTCATGTTGGGTGAGCCCGAGGACATTATGGAGAATTATGCCCGTGTCACCGGTGAATCTCCCATGCTCCCCGAGTGGTCCCTTGGCTTTTCCAATTATGAGTGGGGGATTGATCAGGACGAGCTTTATGACATCATTGATACCTACCGGGCCAAGGATATCCCCCTTGACAGCTACGGCATCGACTATGACTGGAAAAAATACGGCTCGGACAATTATGGCGAGTTTACGTGGAATACGGATAATTTTCCGGATGCATCCACCACCCTTTTAAAGGAAAATCTGGATAATGAAGGCGTCAAGCTCATCGGTATAACCAAGCCCCGCATCGTCACCAAGCTTTCGGGCGGCGCCGACACTCAGCAGGGGCTGGACGCGGCAGCCGGGAATTACTTCTATCCCGGACACGCCGAATACACCGATTATTTTTATCCCGTTACCGTACGCAGTATTGATCCCTATTTGTCCGCAGTGCGCAGCTGGTGGTGGGATCATTCCGTGGACGCCTTTAACAAAGGCATCGTGGGCTGGTGGAATGATGAAACGGATACCGTCGCCTCCGGATCGGCCAGCTACTGGTTCGGAAACTTCACCACCCTCCATCTCTCCCAGGCCCTTTATGAGGGCCAGCGGGCCTACACCAACGACAATGTCCGCGTGTGGCAGACCGCCCGCAACTACTATCCCGGCACCCAGCGCTATGCAACCACCATATGGTCGGGAGATATCGGCACCCAGTTTGAGATTGACGAGCATATCTGGTGGACCGCGGGCTTGAATGAGCAAAAGGCCACCATGCTTTCCACCATTAACAACGGGCAGATGAAATGGGGCTCCGACGGCGGCGGCTTTAATCAAAACACCGGCACCATTGAAAATCCCAGCCCGGAGCTTTATACACGCTGGCTGCAGCTGGCGGCGTTTTCTCCCGTCTTCCGGGTACACGGCAATTTCAATCACCAGCGCCAGCCCTGGGAGTACGGCCTTACGGCGGAAGAGAACACTAAAAGGGTCATTCAGCTGCGATATGCTTTAATGCCGTACATTTATTCCTATGAATACCAGGCCCTTGAAAAAGGCGTAGGCCTTGTAAAGCCCCTGCTGTTTGACTATCCCAATGATTCCATAGCCGCAAACTACTCCGACGCCTGGATGTTCGGCGACTGGCTGCTGGCGGCCCCGGTAACCGAGCGGTATCAGACCACAAAGTGGATTTACCTTCCCGCCGGAGAGTGGATTGATTACTTTACGGGTATTGCGTACACGGGAGGCCAGTATATCCCTTATTCCGTAAACGGGGAAAGCTGGACGGATATCCCCCTGTTTATCAAGGAAGGGGCCATCATTCCTACTCAGAAGGTGCTGGATTACACCGGCGCGGAGGAAATTTCCGATATCGGCGTGGATATTTTTGCATTCGGGAATGCCACCTCCTTTAATTTCTATGACGACGACGGTGAAACATACGATTATGAGGACGGCGAGTATTTTAAACAGGTTATTACCGCACAGGATCTGGGCTCTTCCGGCATTCAGGTGACGCTTGAGGATAATACAGGCTCCTATTCCTCCTCCGTGGCCTACTTTACCCTCAAGCTACACGGCAAAGCGGCCTCCACCGTAACCGTCAACGGTTCCCCGGCGGCGTCCTATGCCAGCCTCGACAGCCTTAAGGCGGCTTCCGGCGAAGGTTATGCCACAGGAAGGGATATTTACGGCGACGTAACCTATGTAAAGATTGCCGCCGGGCAAGCCAAAACCGTTATCGCCACCGGCTCCGCTGCACAAACGGCGGTTTCCATGAAGTATGAGGCGGAGGAAGCCTCCCTGTGGGGCGATACCGTTTCCGGACAGGCCGGTATTAACACCAATCACAGCGGTTATGCGGGGACGGGATTTGCAGACAGGCTGGATGTGGCCGGAGCGGCGGTTACCTTCCAGGTAAACTCCAGGACAGGGGGCGAATCCCCTGTAACCCTCCGTTACGCCAACGGGAGTACTTCCGATAAAACCCTGAGCATCTATGTAAACGGTTCCTTTGTGCGGCAGGCCGTCTTTGCTTCCACGGGAAGCTGGGATTCATGGGCAGCTTCCCAGGAGCTTCTGCCTTTGGCTGCGGGAGCCAACAGCATTACGGTAAAATACGACGCCAATGGGGGTGATTCCGGAGGAATCAATCTGGACAGCATTACGGTACCCTTCCATCCGGAAACAGCCGTTTACGAGGCGGAAGCAGCAGCCCTGCATAATGGCGCGGCCCGTTCTACAAATCACTGGTACTACACCGGCTCCGGGTTTGTAAGCGGCCTGGAAAGCGTTGGAGCCAAGGTGGATTTTTACGTGGATGCGCCTTCCGGCGGGAATTACAGCTCCACCCTGCGTTTCTGCAATGCCAACGGCGTCATTAAAAGCCTCAATCTGTATGTCAACGGCGTTTACCAGACAACGGCCAATCTCCCCAGCAGCGGGACAAACTGGAATGTGTGGTCCGACTGGACGCGGACACTGTCTCTTAACGAAGGGCAAAACGTCGTATCCTTCCGGTATGACAGCTCAAACAGCGGTTATGTAAACCTGGACAATCTGACGGTGGATATTGCTTCTTCCAGCGGAAATGTGGAAACCAACCTTTTGGACAACGGCGGCTTTGAACGGCCTGTCTGGGACAACTCGGCCTGGACCGAGTGGCATCCCTCAGGACAGGCGGTGGCTTACGGTATTGACAGCGGCATTGGCACCAACCCGCCCGAAGCGGCCAGGGAAGGTGACCAGAGGGCGTATTTCTATAGCGGAAGCGCCTACAAGCAGAGCATCCATCAGACCGCTTCCATAGAAAATGGCAGCTACAGGCTGGAGTTCTGGGCAAGGCGGTTTAATACGACGCCCACAACCGTACGGGCAGAGGTGGCGGGTTACGGCGGAGCGGCCATTTACTATGATATTCCCCAATCCACCGAGTGGCGGCACTATGTCATTGACAATATCACCGTTACCTCCGGTTACATTGACGTAGGCTTTTATATCGACTCTCCCGGCGGAACGACAATGCACCTGGACGGTGTCAGGCTTATTAAAAACTAACTCGAGGTGTGCTTTTGTCCTTCCTTAATAAAAATCAGGAAGTATATTACCGGCAGGCCCCTGCGGAAAGCTCCCCATTCCGCAGGGGCCTGTTCTTGAAATAAGGTGCCGGTCCTATTGGCTGCGGAAGCGGGCATTCGTTAAAATGGTGCGGCGACAAAGGCGCGTCCGAGCTTTGGGGACTTGATATGTCAACAAAGCAAATTGAAAACGCTCAACGCTACTTAAACGAAAAGGGGTATACGCCAAAGCTGTTCAATTCGCCAATGGAATTTGACTGCGGAATACCGGCAGGATACTTTGATGTGGTTTATTCCATTTATGCCATCGGATGGACAGTGGATTTAAAGACAACCTTTGAACGTATTTCCGCCTACTTGAAAAAAGACGGCATATTCATTTTTTCGTGGGACCATCCTTTCATGCATTGCGTTAGCAGCCAGGAAGATAAAATGGTTTTTGAGGGCTCTTATCTCGACGAAGACATTTTTTCTTACATTCAACGTGGAAACCCAGTCACCATTAAAAACCGGAAGCTGTCAACCTACATAAACACACTTGTTAATGCAGGTCTTGCAGTTGAACAAGTGGTAGAGGAGACGGACAGCGAAACCTTAACACGGGAGACTGAGTTTTCATCCGGTCACTATTCACCCTATAAAGCTAAGAAATTCCCTTTATCCTTTATTATAAAGGCAAGAAAAGTATAGCTTTTACAGCTTTTCCAATCTAAGCAGGAGGCTGTCGAAATCGCCGTGAAGCTTTACCGGCAGACCCACATGCATAAGGGTGCTGCCGTGGAGCTCAAGGCTGCTGCCGTTAAGATCAAAGCTGCTGCCGTTAAGATCAAGGCTGCTGCCGTCAACCCGGTAAACCGCTTCCCTGTCCAGGCCCTGCAACTTGAGGCGGGGGCATTCGTCGCCGTATTTCTGTCCGTGGAGGAACGCAAGCACCACAATTTCCTTACCGTTCCGGCT
>JAEXPO010000431.1 GCA_023446675.1 Bacillota bacterium
TCGTGTTTATTGATGAAATTGATGCCGTAGGCCGTCACAGAGGTGCAGGCCTGGGTGGCGGACATGATGAACGCGAGCAGACATTGAATCAGCTTTTAGTTGAAATGGACGGATTTGGAATTAATGAAGGCGTCATTATTCTGGCAGCCACCAACCGCCCTGACATATTGGATCCCGCGCTTATGCGCCCCGGCCGTTTTGATCGCCGCGTGGTTGTAAGCTATCCCGATATTAAGGGCCGCGAAGAGATCCTTAAGGTTCATTCAAAGAACAAGCCCATAGACGAGGCTGTGGATCTGAAGGATATTGCCAAAACCACACCCGGCTTTACAGGAGCCGACCTGGAAAACCTTCTTAATGAAGCCGCACTTTTGGCTGCACGTAAGAATTACAAGTCCATTACAATGGAAGAAATAAAGGAAGCCAATTATAAGGTCATGATGGGGCCGGAGAAGAAAAGCCGGGTCATTAACGAGAAGGAAAAACGCATTACCGCATACCACGAGGCCGGTCATGCCATTGCCGTAAGGGCTGTTTCCACTACTGTAAAGGTGGATCGCGTGACTATCATCCCCTCCGGGCGCGCAGGGGGCTTTACCTCCTTCAAGCCCGATGAAGACAGGCAATACACCACTAAAGCCCAGCTGGTCGAGCAAATTATTGTGGCCCTTGGCGGCAGAGCTGCCGAGGAGCTTATCTTGGGCGAGGTCAGTACAGGTGCTTCAAGTGACCTTAAGCATGCTAACTCGATTGCCAGAGACATGATAACCAAGTACGGCATGAGCGAAGAGCTCAGCAACCTGGTATTCGGTGATGAAAACGACGAGGTATTCCTTGGTAAGAGCTACGCTCACGCCAGGAATTACAGTGAAGAAATCTCGTCAAAGATTGATGGTGAGGTTAAGAAAATTATTGATGGCGCTTATAGCCGTGTGAAGGATATTCTGACGATAAACAGGAAGCAGCTGGAGGATATAACCACCGCCCTTCTTGAAAAGGAACGTATTGATTCCGATGAGTTCGAGGAAATCTTTAAAAACGGTTACAGCCAACCCGCGCTTGTATAAAAAAAGGACGAAAGCCAAGTGAAAAGCTGCATGACAACATGCGGCTTTTTTTTAACAGTAAGACGATGTAAAAAACAGGAAACAGCCAAATGCACGGACATTTTCACAGGATCATTCTTTTCCAGTTAATGCACATGGAAGAGGCGGAATGAAAAAACAATGAATGAACTAAAGATAATTAAGCACTTGAAACCCATTTATGATAAAAGCCTTATTTATACCCGTCTGGGCTTTCACAAGCTGAAAACCGCTATTCCTCCGGAAGAGCAGCGGGAGGTCGAGCGCCTTATCGGGAAGGCGGAGGGCTTTTTGGACATAACCGCGGCCTACCGCTTTCTTGGAATTGTATCCAGAGCGGAGGAAGAAATAGGCCTGGAGGACGGAACGCTTCTAAAGGGACGCAGTATTGCCCGGTTTCTTGCCGACAGTGAAAAGGCTCTTATCATGGGAGCAACGGGCGGCAGCTTCATTATGGATGAAATTCGAAGGCTTCAGGAGGCAAAGCGGATGAGTGATGCCGTAGTTCTTGATGCAGCCGCATCGGAAATTACCGATGCAGGCTTGGATTTTGTCATGAGTCAGGTTTCCCTGCTCCTCAGACGCAGCGGAAAATCCCTTACCCGTTACCGCTACAGTCCGGGTTACGGAGATTTCCACTTAAACCAGCAGAAGGATATTTATAGAATATTGGAAGCGCACAGGCTGGGGATTGAAATAAACCAGGCATGCTTGCTTCTTCCTGAGAAATCGGTTTTCGCGGTTGCGGGAATGGCCTAGAGATTAGTTAAGGGGTGCGGTTAAATGACATGCAGGGAATTTCAGAAACTATTCAAGGATAAAATTGTACTTCTGGACGGAGCCACCGGCACTCAGATGCACCATTACGGTATGCCCGTAGGTGTCTGCCCGGAAAAGTGGGCCATGGAAAATCCGGAGGCGCTTTTAAAAGTACAGAGCGCCTACAGAGAGGCCGGCACCAAAATCCTTTATACCTTCACCTTTGGCGGATCGTCCTTAAAGCTTGAGGATTATGGCCTGTCCGAACAAACCTATGAAATAAACCGCCGCCTTGCGGCTATTACCCGAGAGGCGGGAGGCGGAGCCTGCCTTACCGCCGGGGACATTTCCTCCTGTGGCGCCCTTTTGGCGCCGTTTGGTCAAATCTCCTTTGAAGAGTCGGTGGAAAGCTTTAAAGCACAGATAAAGGGCCTTATTGACGGAGGCGTGGACTTGTTTGTCATTGAAACCATGATGGATCTTCAGGAGGCTCGGGCGGCGCTGATTGCAGTCAGGGAGCTGAGCGATCTTCCCGTTATGGCGACCCTTACCTTTGAGCCCGGAGGCAGGACCCTTATGGGAACGGATCCTGTAAGCGGCCTTGTAACTCTGCAAAGCCTGGGCGCGGACGCGGTGGGCTGTAATTGCTCGGGAGGCCCTGCCGAAATGGTGGAAATCATCCGGCAGATGAAGCCCTATGCAAAGGTACCCCTTATTGCCAAACCCAACGCAGGGCTTCCAAAGCTCATTGACGGTAAAACAGTTTTTGATATGGATGCGGAAAGCTTTTCTTCCTATGCCGAAGCGCTGGTTGATGCCGGAGTAAACGCCCTTGGCGGGTGCTGCGGAACAACTCCGGAGCATATTCAAAAGCTGACGGAAATAACCGCAGCCCTTACGCCCAAAAAAGTCCGGCGTAAAGCCGTCAGCCTTGCCTGCTCCAACAGAAGAACAGTGGAAATTTCCCCCGTGCTGCCCATGGCTGTTATTGGGGAAAGGCTGAACCCTACAGGCAAAAAGGCTCTAAAGGAAGCGCTTATAAAAGGGGATATGGACTATGTGTCCGAAATGGCCCGTGAGCAGGTAGAAGCAGGGGCGCTGCTTCTGGATGTGAATGCAGGAGTTCCCGGCATTGATGAGGAAAAAACTCTTAAGGCCATGGTCCACGCCGTATGCGATGCGGTTTCAGCACCGCTTCTTCTGGATAGCTCCAATCCGGCTGCTCTTGAGGCTTCCCTTCGGATTTATCCGGGAAGGGCGGTTATCAATTCCGTGTCCGGAGAAGAGGAAAAGCTCACAAAAATCCTTCCCCTGGCCCAAAAGTACGGAGCCATGTTTGTGCTTCTACCGGTGGATGACAAGGGGGTTCCTGAAACTGCGGTTGAACGTATTGAAATCATTCGGCGGGTTGCTGCGCAAGCCAAAAAGCTTGGTCTTGGAAAAGATGACTTTCTGGTGGATGGAGTGGTTATGACCGTGGCCTCCAACCAAGATGCAGCCTTGGAGGCTCTGGATGTTATTTCCTGGTGCACGGACAAATACGGTGTTAATACGGTGGTGGGGCTTTCCAATGTTTCCTTTGGCCTGCCTGCCCGTGAAAACATAAATTCCGCTTTCTTGGCCATGGCTATGAAAAGCGGCCTGAGTACAGCCATCATGAATCCCAACAATGAGCAGATGATGCATATAAAGCGTGCAGGGGATGTGTTAAAGGCGAGGGATAAAAGCGGGCTTGCCTATATTGAATGGCATGGGGCACATCCGGAAATCCGAAAGGAAAAGCTTTCTGCCGGGGTTAAACCGGTAAAGACAGAACCTCAGGGATCCTATGACACTGAAATAAAGGCAGGCAAGTCTCCCTTGTTTGATGCCATTTTAAAGGGCTCCGGAGATATGGCCTGTGAAATTGTGCGAAATGCTCTTATCGGGGGAGAGGCACCTCAGCGCCTCATTGACGAAGGGCTGATTCCGGCTATTCAGGAGGTTGGCCGCCTTTACGAAGAGAAGCGATACTTATTGCCCCAGCTTATCCGTGGCGCGGAGGCCATGGAAAGGGCGATGACACTTCTCACCCCGGAGCTTGAAAAGGAGCGGGGGCCTGAGGCCAGGGATAAGGGAACGGTGGTTCTGGCAACGGTTAAGGGAGATGTCCATGATATAGGAAAAAATATCGTGGGACTTCTTCTTAAAAACTATGGCTTTAAAGTGGTGGATCTGGGCAAGGATGTATCCTCAGAGTGCATAATCGACGCAGCAAAGGCAAATAATGCGGATATAGTGGCCCTCTCCGCCCTTATGACCACAACCATGAATGAAATGCCGCTTGTGGCTCAAAAGCTCCGGGAAGAGGGCCTGAACCTTTCTGTGATGGTGGGTGGGGCTGTCCTTGACAAGGAATTTGCCGAAAGCTTTGGCGCCTTTTATTCGTCCGATGCCTATTCGGCGGTGAGGCTGGCAGAAACGCTTATGGAAAAGCGTAACCATAAATAAAAAGGGGTTAATTGGAGGTAAGCTTATGGAAGGCTTTTTAAAACTTGGTTTTTTCTCAATGGCCAATAAAATAACCTTGGCGCTGGGGGGCTCTCTGCCCTACATTATCACAGGCGCTGTCATTGTGTCTATCTGGATCTATTTTTTATTTCTTGTACCTAAAAGCGGAAAACGCTATGCCCGCTTTACCGAGTATCTCTACGATATTTTTAATTTTGAAATAATGGTCAGCCGGGTTATTGGCAAAATTCTTTATATGGCCGCAGCCCTTGTTATTCTGGTTATTGGTGTGGTAGCCATGTTCGCGGCCAATTTCCTCAATGGACTCATTGGGCTTTTGGTTCTCGAGCTGATTCTGCGGGTTATCTTTGAGTTCTTCCTTCTCCTGTTTAATATTCACAGCGATTTGCAGAATTTAAAGCGCAAAGCTCTGGGGGAGCCTGTAGGCGGACACCTTGCTGATGGAAACGGGACAGGGGCTTCAGACGGGGATGCTGCAGATGAGCAGGAAGAGTATGAGAGAGACGACGAAGACGAGGATTAAAACGTAAAAAATACCTGAAAAAAAGGGTAGACAATCGGATAGGTCTATGTTAAAATAAATTTCGCTGCATGATTAATGAAACATGGTTAAGACGTTGTTAGCGATTTAAACATGGATCTAGCATGCGGGTGTAGTTCAATGGCAGAACATCAGCTTCCCAAGCTGATTGCGAGGGTTCGATTCCCTTCACCCGCTCCATTGTTCTAATAAATGCTCTCATAGCTCAGTAGGTAGAGCGCATCCATGGTAAGGA
>JAEXPO010000450.1 GCA_023446675.1 Bacillota bacterium
ATCCAAACGAGGCATCCTGGTTAAGGGCAGCAATTATCTGGAGGCACTCAACAGCATTGATACTGTTGTTTTTGATAAAACAGGCACGCTCACCAGAGGCGTTTTTGAAGTGAAAAACGTACTTCCCGAGGAAAGCTATACCCAGGATCAGGTTCTCTCTTTCGCTGCCAAAGCGGAAGCCTTCTCCACTCATCCCATCGCTCTTTCCATTATGAAGGCTTATGGCAAGTCGGTTGATAAGGAAGCTCTGCGTAATTACGAAGAACTATCCGGCTATGGAATTCGTGTGACAGAAGACAATTCAGTCATACTGGCCGGCAATGACAAGCTCATGAAGCGCGAGGGCATCGGCTTTAAAGAAAACAACGCCATCGGCACAAAGGTTTATGTGGCCGTTAACGGCAGCCTTGCCGGGGTTATTGTCATTGCCGATGAAATAAAGGCCGACAGCAGGCAGGCCATTACAGGACTTAAAGCCAAGGGCGTTCGTAAAACCGTTATGCTAACAGGTGATAATAAGCAAATTGGCGAAGCCATTGCCGGGGAGCTAAACCTGGATGAGGTTCACGCCCAGCTCCTTCCCCACCAAAAGGTCGAACAGCTGGAGCTTCTTGATAAGGCTAAACCGGTTAAGGGAAAGCTGGCCTTTGTAGGAGACGGTATCAACGATGCACCCGTTTTGGCCCGGGCAGATATCGGCATTGCCATGGGCGGTCTTGGTTCCGATGCAGCCATTGAAGCGGCGGATGTGGTGCTTATGACCGACGAGCCCTCCAAGCTTGTGGATGCTATAGCCATAGCCGGATTTACCAAGCGCATTGTATGGCAGAACATTGCTTTTGCTCTGGGTGTTAAGGGAGTTTTTCTTCTTCTGGGTGCTTTCGGAATTGCAACCATGTGGGAAGCGGTATTTGCCGATGTTGGCGTATCTCTTATTGCCATTGTCAATGCCATGCGTGTTCTAAGAACCCGCAAAAGCTAAAACAGAAAAGAACAATTTATACTTTAAGCACAGTCAATCCGTCTGATTTCCGGTCAGAAGGATTGACTTGCCTAAGGTTTTCCTATAGCTTGAATGTGAGGTGTTACTTCCGTCATTCCGCGGTAACTTCAACAAGCTCGATACGCAGAAGGGCTACCTTATCCCCCGTTAACATAAAGTGAAAATCAAAAAGCAGCGGATCGGGCAAACCGGTTTTGTCAAAGTCACCGTCCGCCTTTGCGGTAACGATAAACTCCTCTTCCCCTTTTATGGCGTTTGTTATTTCAAGGCGTAAATGATCCTCAAAATAGGCTTGGTCACTCCACTTTTTAATCGCTTCTTTTCCCTCATGGATATGTCCGTCGTCGTATACCCTGGCAGCCTCGTCAAAGATAGAAAGAAACAAGGCCCGGTTACCGGCATTGGTGGCGTTGAAATGCGTTTCAACGGCGCTTGGCAAATGGAAATGATTGTTCATTTAAATAGCCTCCTTAAAGTACGGACTCTGCCGTTTTTGTTTTGCTTAGCGGGTTTAAAACCCTGCTTTTCATGTTTAACTCAACAGGTTTATAGCCCTGTCCTCATTATATCTTTCATAACCTGACGGCACCGGGTCAGGTTATAGAACCCTTTCTTCAGATTTTTTCAGAATCCCCTTCGCCTCCTCCTCAACCTGAGCGCGAACCTTCAGTGGCTCCAGGACCTCCACCTCCTTTCCAAAGGAGAGAAGATAGCCTGTGAGCCACCTGCTGTCAGGCAACAGGGTGCTCACCGTGAACGATCCGTCCTCGTTTTTTGTTATTGTGTTCTCATCAAATTCATCATAAATACGATAGGCCAGGTACATGGAAAATTTCAATTTTACATGTATCCAGTCTTGAGTACCTTGCTCCGGTTCAGGGCCGGTTATAGAGGCTCTCTCGACAAAAGGCTCTTCTGTGGCTTCGATATGGGACATACGGGAAATCTTAAAGGTTCGCAGATCCCTGCGGGTAAGACAAAACCCTTTAAGGTACCATGCGTTTACCTTGTATAAGAGCTTTAAAGGCTCAACCCTGCGATTGCTTTTTCCGCCTTCGGGCCCCATGTATTCAAAGTGAATGATGCGGCGATTGAGAATGGCATTCTTAAGAGTAATAAACTCATCCTTCTGCTCCCGGCTGCTGCCCCACGGAGACAAATCCACCTCAATCCATTGCGAATTATTCTTTTTGAAAATACGGCTAAGCCTTTCAAGTACACCGGCGGTTTCCGGATTCCGGACTGCCGTCAGACTTTGCAAGGCAAACAGAATCTCATTTTGCTCACTTTCCGTTAAAACGGACTTATCCAGAACATACTCATCCAGCAAAGCAATGCCCCCGCCCTTCCCCTGGCTTGTATAAAGGGGAATTCCCGCCGAGGACAGAATTTCGATATCCCTGTAAATTGTTCTTACAGACACTTCAAAATGCCCGGCCAGCTCTTTGGCGGTTAAGGCTTTTTTGTCCAGCAAAAGGTAAATAATTTCAAACAAACGGCTTATCTGCATCGTATCACCTCACTTTTATTGTAACCCCTATAACCTGACAGCCTCATGTCAAGTTATAAGCTTTGCTTTATATAATTTTAAAGAGCATTACAAATCACTTGACATTGTAGTGCGAAAATGATAAATTTTATACACTACATCGTAGTGTGGACTTAATAATTTTTACGATGGCTTTACGACGTACCGTGAAATGGCTAAACGCACCGCAATGCCGAGTAAAGAGAGGTTGACTGTTTATGATCCCCAACGAAATCCGGCTTACAGATAATGAATGGGAAATATATGAATGCCTGTGGGAAAGCGCCCCCCTTACCCTTGTTCAAATCAGCAGGCGTTTTGCGGAGCGCACCGGGCTCACCCGCTCCACGGCTGAAACCATGGTTGCCCGAATGGAGAAAAAAGGCTTGTTCCGTGTGGTACCAGGCGAGAAAGCCAAGCTATTCTATCCTTCTATTGCCCGTGAGGAGGCTGTCAAAACGGAAACACGCTCCTTTCTCGATAAGGTTTACGGAGGCAGGCCAGGGCTGCTTATAAATGCCATGGCTGAAAGCGACAATTTCTCGGACGAGGAAATTGACCGGCTTTATCAGATATTGAAGGAAGCGAGGGCAAAGCGCAGTGAGTGAATGGATTATCACCTCCACAATCCTTGTGCTTCTTGTCATTGGACTTAGGTATGCACTGCGGGGCAGATTAAACCCGGGTCTGCAGTATGCCTTATGGGCCCTGGTGCTCCTTCGTCTTTTGCTGCCGGTAAATTTAATGTCCAGTCCGGCAAGTGTATTAAATGTCATACCCTTTGTTGCCGGAGCCTCTGAAAAGGACTCAGCAGGCACCCATTTATCCAATAACATAAAGGGGCCTTCCCAGCCAAATCAAAATAACGCTGAAAGCTCCTTTTACACTCCTATTCCTGGAAATGATAAATTTAACATATATCCCTACAACTCAAAAGACCCTTTAATCCTCATCCTGGGTTTAGTATGGCTTTCCGGGGCTGCCGCTTTTACCCTTTGGTTCACGGCAGCCAATCTCTCCTTTTACAGAAAATTGAAGCAAACGCGAAGGATCGTGGCCGGTAATCACACTCTGCCCGTATATAATGTGGAAGAACTGCCTTCACCCTGTGTTTTCGGCCTATTTCGCCCGGCGGTCTATATCACTCCCGCCGTTTTAAAAGATGCAACCACACTAAGCCATGTACTGGCCCATGAGAAGGCACATTTAAAACATGGCGACAACTGGTGGGCTCTTTTTCGGAGCATCGCCCTGGCCCTTCACTGGTACAACCCGCTGGTGTGGTGGGCTGCCGCTCTTTCCAGACGGGATGGGGAGCTGTGGGCCGATGCCGGTGCCATCAAGCAGCTCGGGGAAGACAGCCGCATGGATTACGGAGATACTCTTGTAAGCCTCATATCGCGAAGAACACACCCTAAGGATCTTTTCAGTACTGCCACTACCATGACTAACGGAAAGAGGGGCATTGTGGAGCGCATAAAGATGATTGCCCATAAACCCAAAATGGCCTTAACCACCCTTGTCGCCGTGCTTCTTATGGCAGCTGTCGCCGTAGGCTTTACCTTTACAGGCGCTTCCGGAAGAATGGGCGGTTCAACCCTTAAATACGTAGCTCTAACCTCCAGAGAGCAGAGTATCGCAAGTATTTCAGGAGATTTCACGGCGCTGATGGAATTAAAATTCACCAAAGAAATCGGTGGTGTGGCGCTGTATATTGAGGAATGGGCAAATGGCGAGAAGCTCGATTCGTCCTTGCTCATGAGCGGTGGGACAAATGAATGGCTTAATCTTTATTTAACTTCCGATATTTTGAAGAACGACGAATTCAGTTGGGTCGGGGCGGAATGGAACCTTATGTACGAGCAGCAGGGCACACGTGTGACACTCCGTCCCATGAATTACACCTTTCCCGATAACAGTCAGGCCATTGGCAGCTCCAAAAGCGCTTATGGGCAAACCAGCGGCAAGAAGGCAGCTTTAACTCCGGGGGAGGATTATATTCTTGCGGCCCGTTTTTTCACCCTGACCGAAAGCAAGCTCGTTTCCGGCAGAACCTGCGAAGCAATCACCGAAGATGAAAGCCTTTTGAGCGATTTTGATTATGTAAGCCTTATCCGGCTTGTGCTTTACGCCACAGAGGAGGAGGCCTCAACCGATACCGCTTTTTTAAAGAATTAAGCATAATTAAAAAAGGGTATGTTATATAAAAAGGGCGGCGTTTTTATTTCAACTCCGCCCTTTTACGCAGCCAGCGCTCCACCCCCCTCATTATCTTTGCATAAGCTTGGCAATAACAATGGCTGCAATAATGGCAAAAACAAAATAGCTAAGTACAAATATAAGATGTTTTTTTTGATTTTCCATAGAGATTCCTCCTTCCGTGCATACAAAAAGGGCATTATGCTTCAAAAGGTTTCCTCACCCCAGGAAAACCAATGTCCTTGAAAGCATAATGCCCAACACGTTGAATTTATTCAATTTTCGTTATCATATCACATGTACCGGCGTGGATCAATAGCTCATGCCGAAGCCGATGCTTCAGGCAAAATGCGAGAAATCTGTGAGAGAACTATGAAGAAAGAATACGACTTCACCCTTTCATTCCTATAAAAGTTAAACCTTAAGAGAGCCGCGAAAGCCTCTGGCGGAATAGTAAGATTCCGCACCGTTATGGTAGAGAAACACGGTGTCGTAGCGGCAATCACAAAAGATGGCTCCGCCAAGCTTTCGAATAGAATCCGGTGTTTTTACCCAACTTGAGGTTTTCACATCGAACCTACCAAGCTTCTGAAGCTCCCGGTATTCTTCTTCATTTAAAAGCTCTATGCCCATGGCCTCGGCCATGTCAATAGCGCTGTTTTGCGGTTTGTTTTCTTTCCTGGACTCCAGCGCTTCACGGTCATAACAGATACTTCTGCGGCCTTTTGGACTTTCCGGTGAGCAATCATAGAACAGGTATTTATCTGCTTTTTTATCATAACCCACAATATCGGGCTCGCCTCCGGTTATTTCCATTTCATTAAGGGACCACAGACTGACCGGGTCAGCTTCAAGCCTTGCCTGTACCTTATCCCATTCAAGATCCTTATGACGGTTCATATTTTTCACAAACCGGGCCTTCAACGTTCCAAGCAATTCCTCACGAAGCTCCGGTGACAACTCTTTTTTCTGTTTGATTACCTTACCCTGCCCCATATTAGATACTCCCTCCTTTTAACAAGTCGGCAAATGCAATGTCGTCCTTATTAATATACAAACCCTGAATCCTTACTTATAAACGCTTTTGTTGAAACGCACGGGTTTGCGTCCCCGCAAGGAACAGCCGGTTTCTTTGCCGCTTACCGTTTTTTCTCCGCTTACCGGTTTCTTTGCCGCTTATGGTAATAGAGATATCCTTATTGGTTATATCATATACATTCTCCTTTTCTCCATAACCTCTGCAAAACCTGTTTATGTGAAATCTGCTTAATGGCTCCCGGGACCGCTCCTCCTGTGCTCAGGCTTTTAAAAGGCAAGCGTCAGGGACACGATAGCAAGGGCAGCTTGGGAAATGGTTGATAGCCGATTGAAAATTAAATAAAATGACATAGGATAGACAGCATAATCTTCCAGCTTCGCATTACACTATTTATGAAGGGAGGCGATAAGATGGCGGATGAAATTAAGGTTAATCCGACGCCAAATCAGCGCAATTTACAGGATGTTGCCATTGAATTAACACAATTATATTACCGTGACCGGGTAGTTGGTGAAGTTGGAAATATCCAGGAAACCTATCTTAAATTCTTTTCTATTGCCAGTCATGCCTTTAACAGTTCAGATGAAAGACTTGATGCTTATTTGCCGGACTCAATTAAAAATCCAGTAGACTAATAGAATAAAAGCCGTACATAAATTTACAAGCACCTTCATAAGGTGCTTGTTCTTTTCTGCCAGCCCTTTGCATAGGCAAAGCCGGGGTGTTGGATGCCCGCTCTTTTTTCTACAGCTGCACCCCATCTATTGGGAAAACCTTTATCCAAGGCTACGATAACAGTTCATCCAGAACCTCAAAGTAATTTTCAAAGGTCTTGCCGCAGCAAAGAGGATTATGGATGATAATGCCTTCCGC
>JAEXPO010000476.1 GCA_023446675.1 Bacillota bacterium
CCTTTGGTCCCAGGAGGTTTTGGATTCCGCGAAAATAGAAATTGAGGACCTGGCGCCGCTTATTCACATTCAGTACCGGATCCAGGGAATTGATGAGCGCATTTCCGTGCGTCACATTGTCATTGACGAAGCCCAGGATTTCAGTGCCTTTCAGCTCTTCGTCATCAAGCGGATCATCAAGGACAGCTCCTTTACCATTTTAGGAGATCTTTGCCAGGGCATTCATTCCTATCGGAGCCTTAAGAATTGGGAGGAGCTGATGGAGGATGTGTTTTATGATCGGAGAAGCGAGCTTTTAACCCTGGAGCAGAGCTACCGTACCACGGTTGAAATCATGGATGCGGCCAACCTGGTGGCAAAGAAAATGGCCATTCCCGGGGTGCCCCAGGCCAAGCCGGTTTTCCGTCATGGAGAGCCTGTTGCCCTTAACAGAAGCGCCTCGGCTAAGGAAATGGAAGATAAAATTCTGGCACGGCTTCAGGAATATTTAAACAGCGGCATGAAGCTTGTTGCCGTCATTGCCAAAACGGCGGAGGAGTGCGAGCTTCTCCATCATACCTTCAAGCGTTTCATTCCGGGCCTGACTCTGATAACAGGAGCGGAAGGGGAGTACAATGGCGGGGCCATGGTGGTTCCCGCCCACCTTTCAAAAGGTCTGGAATTTGATGCGGTTATTATCTCGGATGTTTCCACAGAGAAATACCACGACAGCGAAATGGATGCAAAGCTTCTTTATGTCGCTATGACCAGGGCCATGCACCGTATGGAGCTTCATTATGTGGGAGAGCCCTCACTCCTTTTGGAAGCGTTTTGCTAAAACCCTTTATAGGACTATGGTCCTAATTTTCTTATGGTTGCTTCCCATTATGTCGAAAAATAAGACATGATCCTACTGCTAATCGTTTTTGCAGTGGAATCAAGCTTAGTATGTTTATAAAGGAAGAAGTCATGAGGAGAAAAGCAGTACAAGTCGCAGCGGGACTTTTAGGTATAAGTTTATGGATGACAGCCTGCTCCCCGGCAGGCACCCCGAGCCAGGATCCCCTGCCGTCTGTTGAAAGCACGCCCGGACTGAATGGCGTGCCTTCCTCGGATTCGGACCCCACCCCTGTTTCTTCCTCCGGTGCAGCCAATGGCCAGGATGGAGATAAATCGCCTGCCGCAGAAAACTCACCGACACCCTTAAGTCCGCCTCAGGGTACAAAGGCCCGAACCGTTCCCGGCAAAGAACAGCTTATAGCCTTTCCGGGTATGCTTAAAAGCATATCCCTTTCTCTTGAAGAATTAGTAAAGATACTTGGACGCCCCTCGGAGCTGACGGAAGATACCGCCGCAGGCATGGAATTTTACCGTTTTGACGAGGGGCTTTCCTTTGAATACGATCGCGTAAATGGAAAGCTTTCCTCAGTTTACCTCAAGGATAAGTTCTATTCTCTCTATTCAGGCAGCTGGTTGGAGGCGGATCTGGATAATGACGGAACAGATGAATTTATCGTAGCCTATGAGGATGAAGGCTATGACGGACATGTTGCCGTTATAAGCATGGAGGGTAAGCTTCTGGACAATCGCCCCGCCGATTATTTTGGCGGATACTCCAATCTGACGATTTTTGAAATTGTGGCAGAGGGCAAAAAGGAAACCGTGATTTCTCTCGAAAGCAATTCAGAAAGAAAGAATGCGCTTTACAGCTATACCGACGGTATTCTGAGCACCATTGTGCCGGTGTCGGCAGTGGATACCGACGCCTTTTCACTGATGCTTGATAAAAACCAGGCTGTTGTTGTGAATAATCCCCTGGGCATTCTCTATATGTGCCCCCTGCCGTCGGCGCTTATTAGCCCTGACTTTTTGCCGGGAGCCGGTATTACCGAATACCGGGTTACTCAGAGCTTTATACCCCAAAAGGAGGAGGATGGGCTTCATCTGGCCATAAGTCACCGCATACAGCTTAAAATTATGAATGAGTTTATAGATGGGGCGGGAATTCCAGGTGCATACTGGGATATTGCCTCTTTTGAGGAAGATTACCTTTATAAAGGTAATGGCCTGTGGCATTTGAACGGAAATGAAGGGGAACCCAAATATGCCGATTCGGATGTGGCGCGGGAGGCTGCGCTTATAAACAGCGGCGCCTTAAAGCAGAAGGACTTTGGCATAAGCGGCCTTTATCTCAGAGATACGGCTGAAGCTCTCACAACTCTGGAGGGCTTTAGTGCGGCCGCTTATACCCAGTCCCAGCTGCTTCAGGGGTTATTATATAAAAAGGATGGTCTGACACTGGGAATTACCAACGGACGCTGCTCATATTTGTCCTTGGAGCCGGGAAGCCGCCTTGAAACTGAAAGAAGCCTGAAAATCGGAGATGACAGAAATAAGGCAAAAGAGCTTTACGGCCTTCCCCAGCTTGGTTTTTTTTCGGATCGTGAATGGATTTATTACGGATTGTCCTCCTATTCCGACGGAGCGGATGCAAACATTTCTTTAAATACCCTTCATATTGAATTTCAAGGCGCCATTGTGAGCAAGATATGGCTGTCGGCCTATGAACCTGTGTACTAGTTTTATTTGATTTTCATTGTACTTGGTTTGCGTTTGCCGTATAATAGTGTAGATAATTCTTGAGGTGATGCAAATGAAGTGGCTGTCGAAGCTTGAATTTAAATATCGTCGCTACGCCATTGAAAACCTGGCAATGTATATTGCAGTTCTTAATATGGCTGTTTTTCTTATTGTCATGCTTTTGTTCAACGGCAACGCGTCTCTGGCCATCCAATCCCTGGGGCTTTTTCACGGGAAGATTTTAAGCGGTGAAATCTGGCGTCTTATTA
>JAEXPO010000480.1 GCA_023446675.1 Bacillota bacterium
GCAGATCGGAGAAAAACTGTTCCTCCAGCATGGGAACAATTTCTTTATACCGTTTTTGAATTTCCCGCTGTGCGATTTTAGTTGCATTTTCCCTGTCAAGCTTTTCCCTTATTTGAGAAAATACCTCAATAATGCGATCGATATCCGTAGGCTTTAAAAGATAATGCTCCACATTGAATTCCACTGCCTTTTTGGCATACTCGAATTCCTTGTGGCCGCTTATAATGACCACCTTCACACCCGGCTTGTTTCTGTAAAGATACTCCGCCAACTCAAGCCCTGAAACCTGGGCCATGAGGATATCGGTAAGCACAATATCCACATCGTTTTTCCCGATATAATCAATGGTTTCCTTACCGTCTTCAAAGGAGGCGATTAAATCAAAGCCCAAATCATACCAGTCGATAAGCTCTGCCAACCCCTGCCGGATCTCTTTTTCGTCATCGACAACCACCAATTTGTACATAAGCCATCCACCCCGTCACAGCATCCGTAAGCATAACGTGATGATTTTATCATAACACGCCTGCAAAAACCAAGAATGAATACGTGTGAAGGCTTTTGTTGTTTTCGCAAACGTATTAAAGTATAATATTCACGTTAAATAAAACATGCCCTGGTAGGGATCTGCCTTGCTTTATTCACAAATCCCTTCAGAGCCGGATGAGAAAAGGATGACAGGAACATGGGAAAACCGCAGAGGTATTACGAGGTTCGGAAAATTGACAATTTAAAGGATCTTATCCGTCAGAGTGCGGATATTTACGGCGACCTTGACGCTTTTCTTGTGAAAAGCCGGGACGGAGCAAAGCTTCGCAATGTGAGCTTCAGACAGTTTCAGAATGAAATCGCTGCCCTTGGAACAGCCCTGGTAAGCCTGGGCCTCAAGGATAAAATGATTGCCATAATCAGCGAAAACCGGTACGAATGGTGCCTGTCCTACCTTTCCGTCACCAATGGCACCGGGGTGGTGGTTCCTCTTGACAAGGAGCTGCCTGAAAACGAAATCGGCTCCCTATTGGAGCGCAGCGACGCCAGCGCCATATTCTGCTCCAATGACTATGTGGAAACCCTTTTATCCAAGAAGCAGGAGCTTAAGTATCTGGAGCATATTATTTCCTTTGATGGGGAGAAAAGCGAAAACGGCGTACTTTCCCTTGCGGATCTCCTTGCCCGGGGCAAAGCTCTGGTGGACAAGGGCGATACCTCCTTTACAAAAGCCGCCATTAACAATGACGCTCTGGGGATGCTCCTTTTCACCTCCGGCACCACGGAGCAGTCCAAGGGCGTTATGCTCAGCCACACCAATGTGGCCTCGGACATCATGTTTGTTTCCAAGCTTATCTATGCCGACAACAACGACCTCATCATGTCCATACTGCCTCTTCATCACACCTACGAGTGCACGGCGGGCTTTTTAACCATGGTTTATCTGGGAGTTACCATCTGCTTTTGTGAAGGCCTCCGCCATATTACAAGAAACCTTCAGGAATACAAGCCAACCATGATGATGAGCGTTCCTCTTATCCTGGAAAATGTTTACACCAAGGTTATAAAAAAAGCTCAGAAGGAAAACCGGTATCCGGCCCTGCGCTTTGGTATTTTCGCCGCAAGCCTTCTTATGAAGCTTAATATTGATATACGCCATCAGCTTTTCCGTGAGGTTATCGATAATCTGGGGGGAAATCTTCGTCTGATCATTTCCGGCGCGGCCGCCTTGAACCCAAGGGTGTCCCGCTCCTTAAGAGCCATGGGCTTTAACATCATGCAGGGCTATGGACTTACCGAATGCTCCCCCATTGTTTCTGTCAACCGCCTTGATTATTACAGGGACGAATCCGCGGGGCTTCCCTTTTCGGATATTGAGGTTGCCATAGATAATCCGGGACCCGACGGTATTGGTGAAATTAAAATCAAGGGCGCCATTGTTATGCTGGGCTACTACAAAAATCCTGAGGCAACAGCGGCAGTACTTAGGGACGGATGGTTTTATACCGGCGACAATGGGTATATTGACGCTAAAGGCTTTCTATATATCTCCGGACGCAAAAAAAATGTTATTGTTACGAAAAACGGAAAAAATATCTTTCCGGAGGATGTTGAGCTTTACTTAAATAAAAGCGAATACATAAAGGAATCACTGGTTTACGGTGTTGACAGCGATGATAACGAGGACACCCTGGTTTGCGCCAAGATTGTTCCCAATATGGAGGTTCTGGTTGAAAAATTTGGCCGGGTGCCTGTTCCGGAGGAGCTCTATAAAATCATTAAGCAGGAAGTTTTAAAGGTAAACAAAAAGCTTTCCGGCTATAAAAAGGTGCGGCACTTTGAAATTCGTGAGGGTGAATTTGAAAAAACCACCACCAAGAAGATTAAGCGCCAGGTTGAGCTGGTATCTCTCAAACGCATCAGCGATATGTTTAAGGTTATCAATAAGAGCGGAAAATAGGGAGCCTTACTTTAACATAAAAGGAGCTTTATGTTTAAAAGCACTTTCCACTCCCACAGCGCCTACGACGACGGTCGGGAGGGACTTGAGGATTATATTTTATCTGCCGTTTCCAAAAGCTTCAGTGCCTTTGGCTTTTCGGGGCACGCTCCTGTCCCCTTCTTCACCGGCTGGAATATGAAGGAAGAGGATCTTCCCCGCTATATGGAAGAAGCGAAGGGGCTGAAGGCCAAATACGGCTCGCAAATCGATATCTATACAGGCCTCGAAGCGGATTTTTACCCCGGCTGCCAGGATTATCGCAAGGTAAGCGGCATGAATTACACCATCGGTGCGGTCCATTTCATACACCATCCGGAATCGGGACGCTACCTGGCGCTGGATGGTAGCCGACAGGAATTTGAAGAGACTATGAACCTGCTTTACCGGGGAAAAATCCGGGGCCTTGTGGAGGACTATTACGGGTTACTTAGGGAAATGCTTCTAAAGATGCCACCTGCCATATTGGCACATATGGACATCATCCGGAAAAACAACGGCGAAGGCCGCTATTTTACCGAGGAGGAGCCCTGGTACAGGGAGGCTGTTTTAAATACTCTGGAAATCCTGTCCCTGTCCCAAACCGTTTTGGAGGTCAATACCGGAGGCATGGCCCGGGGCTACACAAAAACCCCCTACCCCAGTCCCTGGATTTTAAAGCAGTGTCTGGAAATGGGTATTCCGATTATGGTTAACTCGGACACCCACCACCCGGACACCGTGGACTATTACTATAGCGAGACCTATGAGCTGCTTAAGTTTATAGGCTTTAAATCCCAGCGTGTCCTGTACCGGGGGAAATGGTGCGATGTCCCACTTTAGGAATGCGGAGAGGAATCTTTCATGAAAGTCATTCACCTTATCGGCGGCGGAGATGAAGGCGGCGCCAAAAGTCATGTCCTTCAGCTTGTTAAAGAGCTGGGAAAGCATATTGAAGTGACCCTTGTAAGCTACAGAAAGGGGCCCTTTCATGAGGATGCCGTTAAAATGGGCATTGATGCCCGGGTTATTCATTCGGGCAACATTTTCCTGGATTTCAGGCGTACCTTGAAAATTGTCAGTGAAGGGGGCTACACCCTTATTCACTCCCATGGCGCCAAAGCCAATATGATTGCCTCCGTGCTGAAAAAAGCCACCGGTCTGCCGGCGGTGACCACGGTTCACAGCGATTACAAGCTGGATTATATGCACAGTCTTGCCAAGCGCTTCTCCTTTGGCGTTATCAACCGGATAGCCTTAAGGCGTATTGACTATCATGTGAGTGTTTCAAATAATTTCAAGGAAATGCTTATTAAGCGCGGCTTTAATCCCCAGCGCATTTTTTCCGTTTACAATGGCATTGATTTTGAAAATCCCATTCCGCCCTGCACCCGAACCGAGTTCTTCCGTCAGTTCGCCATTCCCTTTCCCGAGGACTGTGTCCTTATGGGAATTCTGGCAAGGCTTCATCCTGTTAAGGATCATGAAACCTTTTTGAGAGCGGCTTCTGTTGCGGCCAAGGCCAACCCGAAGGCCTATTTTCTCATATGCGGGCCGGGTGATGAAATGAAGGCCCAGCTCCAGGCCCTTTCAAGAGAGCTTGGAATTGGTGACAGGGTATGGTTTACGGGTATGGTGCAAAAGCCCTTCGACTATTTCCAGGCCATCGATATTAATGTCCTTACCTCCTTAAGCGAGAGCTTTCCCTATGTTATTCTGGAGGGAGCCCGTTTTTCAAGAGCCACGGTAAGCACCCGTGTGGGCGGGCTTGCCGATCTGATTGAAACCGGGGTCAACGGTTACCTTGCCGAGCCCCGGGACTGGAAAACCCTTGGCTCCCAGCTTTCCGAGCTTTCCCTCAACAGGGAGCGCCGGGAGGAAATGGGCCGGCTCCTCCATGAAAAGGCGGAAACCTATTTTTCTTTAAAAAGCATGTGTGCAACCCAGCTTTCCATCTACAACCGGATTATCAGGATAGAGAAAAATGTCCGACAGGACGGAAAGTGCTACGATGTGGCCATCCTTGGCTATTACGGCTATAAAAACAGCGGAGACGAGGCTATTTTAAAATCCATTCTGGACGCCTTCCGGGGTATTCATCCGGATCTTACTTATGTGGTCTTTTCCAAAAATCCCAAAGAAACCATGCGTCATTTTCAGGTGGCTTCCGTGAAACGCTTCAATCTTTTAAAGGTCGCCCGTACCCTGAAGCACAGCCGGCTTTTCCTTGCCGGAGGCGGAAGCCTCATACAGGACAATACCTCTACCCGATCCATCCTTTATTATCTGGCAGTGCTCCACATGGCTACCCGTATGAAAACCAAAACCATGCTTTTTTCCAATGGTATCGGGCCTATTAAAAGACCTTTCAATCGAAAGCTTTCCGCCAGGGTCTTAAATGCCCTTAACGCCATAAGCCTTCGTGATCCCATTTCCTTCGAGGAAATCAAGCAGCTTGGCATCAGCTTACCTCATATTTATGTGACCTCCGATCCCGCCATTCTTCTGGAGCCTGCGGAAAACGGCCAGGTTCACCGGCTTTTTGAGGCGGAAGGCCTTCCTGAGGACAAGCCCTTAATTGGCATTTCTATTCGTAAATGGCGGGATTCCGGCTATGTGAGCCAAATCGCAGCCATTGCGGATTATTGTTCGGAAAAGCTGGGTGCCTTTCCGGTATTTATCCCCATGCAATTTTCCTCAGATTATGAAATTTCCCAGGTTGTGGCTAAGCGTATGAAAAGGCCCAGCCGGGTTATAAAAAACATTTATCCCCCCGAGGTGCTGCTGGGCTTTACAGGCAGGCTGGAGCTTTTGATCGGCATGCGCCTTCACTCCCTTATTTATGCGGCTAGCCAGTGTATTCCCATGGCGGGCCTGGTGTATGAGCCCAAGGTGGATGCTTTTCTGGCGGAAATTAACCAGCCCTCCGCAGGAAGTGTGGAGGCTTTGGATGTGGGAGAGGTCACAGCCCTTTTGGAGGACATCTGGCGCAGCCGGTCTGAAATTCGGGATAAGCTTGCCCAATCCAAAATACGTCTAAGCATTATGGCCCGTAAAAACATAGAAACCGCCTACGAAATGCTGGCGGTTCCCGATGCTTCACGGCAGGAGAAAATTTAAACGCTTATTTCCACACGGAATAACTCCGTGGGAGTCTTTTCGTCTTCATAATACTGGGCCTGGGCATTCCACAGCTCCCGGTATTTGCCCTCCCTGTCGGCCAGAAGCTCGTCATGGCTTCCTCGCTGGATGAGCCTCCCTTCATGGAATACTGCAATATCATGACAGAACTTGCAGCTGGATAAGCGGTGGGAGATATATACCGCCGTTTTTCCGTTAATGTACTCATTAAATTTGGTGTAAACCTCAAATTCCGAAATGGGATCCAATGCGGCAGTGGGTTCGTCCAGCACAATGAAGGGCGCATTTTTATAGAGGGCCCGTGCCAGTGCGATTTTCTGAGCTTCACCGCCGGAGACCCTGACTCCATC
>JAEXPO010000530.1 GCA_023446675.1 Bacillota bacterium
GTGTTGCTGTAAATAAGCTTTGGCTGAAAGGAGGCGTTATAGATAATAATCCTTGATGAAGAGGGATTGACCACGGTTAAGTCGGTGGTGCCCAGTTGGGTAGTAAGGTTTGGTATAGCGGCTTCTGTTTTTGCCGAATCGGAATAAAAGCCTGTCCATACATACCAGCCGTTATCAAAAACAGGGTATGCGGCAATACCTGAATTAACCACAATATCCGCAACAGTTTTTGCTGAAGCGTAATCCTCCCTGGCGGCACCTATTTGAATATGATAGGGGCCGGAAAGCTCACCGTCGGAGGGAATGCCCTCCGTAGGGTTATATTCGGTAGTTACACCCTGCACGGAACGCACATAATAGCTGTCCTTCCGGATAATGGTCTGCTGACCTGCGGCCTCGCTTAAAAGAACAACAAACTGATTATTGCTGTAATAGCCAATATCATGTCCTCCGTTGGACTGGAGCGCAACGGACGCGACAGCTGTTTTTCCTGAGTTTATACCAACTCGAACGGTTTCCGGATAGGCCTGTGCCGATACTTTCTCACCTGTAAGGGTTAAAATCAGTATAGCCAGCAGGACAAACCTGACTAAGATCGCCCCCTTGGTTCTGTTTCTCATGGTGCACCTCTTCTTGTCTTTCGTATCTAAGGTAGAGTACCTTATAGATTTAGAAGAACCAATAAAAAAGTTTTTTGCTGGCGCCTCTTATCTATTGGTTACGGGCCTAGCCCGCTTTAGTCATTTATGAACATACCTATTATACTCATCGAGTTTACACCTTGTACATAAGATCCGGCGCAACGAAATAAAACTGAAACAAAAATGAAAAAGTCCTGAGCCCTTCCTTTTCAGCCTTTAAGCAAATCTTTTACATATCCTCCCCGATCCAGTCCATGGAGCGTCCCACAGCCTTTTTCCAGCCATCGTAGAGCTTTTTGGCTTCCTTTTCGGACATCCTTGGCTCGTAAACACGATTAACCCTGTAATTTTTCAAAAGGCTGTCCCTCCCTTCAAAAAAACCGGTAGCCAGCCCGGCCAGGCAGGCAGCCCCCAAGGCCGTGGTTTCGCTTGTCATGGGCTTCACCACAGGAATGCCCAAAAGATCCGCCTGGAGCTGCATGAGAAAATCACTGTTGCTCGCTCCTCCGTCCACTTTGAGCTCCTTAATTGAAAAGCCCGCATCGGCCTCCATGGCACCGAAAACGTCCATGGACTGATAAGCGATGGATTCCAGCGTGGCACGGACAATATGCTCCCGTGTGCTCCCCCTTGTAAGCCCCAGAATAGCCCCTCTGGCGTACATATCCCAGTAAGGCGCACCCAGGCCGGTAAAGGCAGGAACCACATAAACGCCTCCCGTATCCGGGATCCGTTCGGCTATGCCATCGGCTTCCCTTGCCGATTCAATAAGCTTTAGTTCATCCCTTAGCCATTGGATGGCTGCTCCGCCGTTGAACACACTCCCTTCCAGAGCGTACTCCACCCCCTGCCCCGCATCCCAGGCCAGAGTGGTTAAAAGATTATTTCTGGAATAAACCGGCTTTTTGCCTGTGTTCATCAGAATAAAGCAGCCTGTGCCATAGGTGTTTTTCACGCTGCCTTCATTGAAGCAGGTTTGTCCGAAAAGCGCTGCCTGCTGATCTCCCGCCATGCCGCCGATAGGTATTTTCACCCCAAAAAGCTCCGGGTTTGTCACACCGGCAATGCCGGAGGAGGGTACTACCTCGGGCAGAAGAGAGGCAGGTATATCCAAAAGCTTTAGAATATCCTCATCCCATTTTAACGTGTGAATATTAAACAGCATGGTTCGGGAGGCGTTGGAATAATCGGTAACATGACGCCGGCCCCCTGTCAGGTTCCATACGAGCCAGGTATCCATGGTACCTGCCAGAAGGCGTCCTTTTTCAGCTTTATCTCTCGCTCCGGGTACATTTTGAAGGAGCCATTTTATTTTTGTTCCTGAAAAATAGGCATCCGGAATAAGCCCGGTTTTATCCCGAATAAACTTCTCCAGGCCCTGGGCCTTAAGCTCGGTGCACAGCGAAGCGGTGCGCCTGCACTGCCAGACAATGGCGGGATGAATGGGCTCGCCGGTTTCTTTATCCCATAAAACCACTGTTTCTCTCTGATTGGTAATACCCAGACAGGCAATTTCCTCAGCCGCCACCCCGACTGCCGCCAGGACATCCCTTGCAGCGTCCAGCTGACCGGCCCAGATTTCATGAGCATCATGCTCCACCCATCCGGGCTTGGGATAGCTCTGACGCAGAGGACGGCTTTTAATGGCGGTCAGCTCGCCCAAACGGTTGAACAAAACAGCTCTTGAGCTGGTTGTGCCCTGATCCAGGGCTAAAAGGTACTTTCGCATAGTGGCAAAACTCCTTTAACCGATTTTTTGTCCTTGAGTGCTTCCGTAAAAAATTATATTACGCCGCATTTTTGTCAATACTAGGGTAAAAGCGGGAATTAGGCGGCTCACGTTCCGACAGGATTAATTATATGTCAAATGCCTGCCGCTTTAAAGCGTCAGCTTCAATTCGAAACAGGGATAACGCAGGTAGAAAAAGGACTTATGTGCCGGATACAGCTTATTTCGGACTGAAGTATTCACAATTCCTAAGGGACACTCACAATAAATCATATCTTGAATAGGAGAATCAGAGTATGAAGGATTTACAAGGCACTCAAACAGCAGAAAATCTCATGCGGGCTTTTGCGGGAGAATCCCAGGCGAGAAACAGGTACACCTTTGCTTCCGCCGTTGCTCAGGATGAGGGCTTCCAGCAGATCAAGGATCTCTTTCTGATGACGGCTGAAAATGAGCGGGCACATGCAAAAATCTTCTACAACCTTCTGTCGGAGGGTTTTAAAGGCCAGCTTCCCAAAATTGTTGACATAAGGGGAAGCTATCCTGTTTTCCCTCACGCAACCACTCTGGATAACTTAAACGCCGGTATCCAGGGCGAGCGTGAAGAACGGGCTGTTGGCTACCCGGATTTCGCAAAAATCGCAGCAGATGAAGGTTTTCCGGAGGTAAACAGAGCCTTCCGCTTAATTGCGGACATTGAAAAGCACCATGACGAACGCTATTCCAAGCTGTATGAAAACGTGAAGAACAGCCTTGTGTTCAGCAAGGAGGGGTCTGTAGCCTGGATATGCCAAAATTGCGGCCATATTCATCAGGGCATCAAGGCGCCTTCAGTTTGTCCGGCCTGCCAGTATTTGCAAAGCTATTTTGAGCTTCATGTAGCGAATTATTAAAACACTCACGAATATAGCCGAGATAAAGGGCTACAATATCCGTGTCGGTATAGATGCTCAGGGTTCTGGTTCCCACCACATCCTCAATTTCATTGAAAATAAAACGCCCCTGAGCATCAAAAATAAAGTCAATGCCCACAAGGCCAAAATCAAAATGTTCGACCACTTTCATAACCATGGCGGTTTCCTCGGCGGAAAGGCTGTAGGGAGCCGCTGTCCCCCCCAGGGTATAGTTGGCCTTAAAGCTAACGTCTGAACGTCTTTCAATAGCTCCGGCAATGGTTTTTCCCACAACAAAAACTCTCACATCCCGCCCCGGCATGCCGCAGAGCTTTTGAAGGAGCAGGCGCTCACTTTTAAAGCCTTCCGCGATACCGATAATTTCACCAGGCTCACGGGCCAGCATAACCTCCTTGCCCCCCCTGCCATCCACGCTTTTAACAACCAGGGGAAAGCCAAGCTCTTCCAACTGCCTGCTCTTTAAAAAGGGCGGATCGCGGAGGGCTTCCTTATCGGTAAAGAGGGTGTCCATCACGGGAAGGCCCAGAGCCGACACCTCCTGATAGGTTCTTGCCTTGTCATTGCATATGCGGGATATTTTTGAAGAATTGAATACAGGTATACCCATTTTTTCCAAATATTCCGAAAGGAAGTTGTCCATGGTGCGGTTTATTACGAAATCCGGGCCTTCAAGGGCATTTCCCCCCCAGTCCGTTCCCTTACTGTAAGGG
>JAEXPO010000627.1 GCA_023446675.1 Bacillota bacterium
GGCATTGGGGGCTACCATTTCATGTGCAGTCCCTTTGAAAAAGAGACGGTACTGCGCTTAAGAAGCCTTAAGGTGAGAGAGGAAAAGCCGTTTGCCGTTGTATTTCCGAGCCTGGAAAGCATACGGGCTTATTGTCTTGTATCCCATGAGGAAGAAAAGCTTCTTAAATCCAACGCAAGGCCCATTGTGCTTCTTGAGCAAAGAGAAGAGCCCCTTGAAAAACACTCCCCCTTATGCGGCAGTGTCACTCAAAATAGCAGGTACATGGGGGCCATGCTTCCCTACACCCCTCTTCTCCACCGCTTGACAGAGCTTCTGGGGCCACTTGTGGCAACCAGTGCAAATCTGTCGGGCGAGCCCATCCTTTACCGTGATGAGGAGGTTTTTGCTCTATGGAATTCAGACAGGGGGCGAGCTTTTCTTGCCGGGGTATTGAGCCATAACCGTGAAATTGGGGTGAGCCAGGACGATTCCGTAGCCTGGGTGGCAGCAGGTGAGGCCCGGCTTCTGAGGCGGGCCAGAGGCTATGCGCCCTTGCCCGTGAGAATTAAGCCTCTGGAAAATTCGTCTTTGTCGTCTTTCGGTGCAGGCGGCCATTTAAAAAGCGCCTTTTGTATTCTGAAGGGTCCCTTTGCCTATATAAGCCAGTACCTGGGGGATCTGGACGGGGTAAAGGCCCTGGATGCCTACAAAGAGAGCGTGAGCCACATGGAGAGGCTTCTGGACGCCTCCGGGCAGGTGTCTGTGGGGGATCTGCATCCTGACTATGCCAATACGGATTTTGTAGAACAAAGAGAAGGAAAAAAATATCGAATTCAGCATCACCATGCCCACATTGCTTCGGTTATGGCGGAAAACGGGCTTACAGGTTCGGTTTTAGGCGTAGCTCTTGACGGAACGGGCTATGGCACCGATGGAACGGTTTGGGGCGGGGAATTTCTCCTTGCAGAAGGAGGAGGATTTAAACGGCTGGCTCATTTGGAGGCTGTGCCCCAGCTTAGGGGAGATGAGGCTATGAAGGACTGTCTGAAGTCCGCGCTTTGCACCCTCCATGGCTATGGAATCCCCTGGGAATCCTTTGTGGGGGATTTACAGCCCCTTGAAGAGACCGGAGAGCCTCTTTATTCTCCCCAGGCGCTTTCAATATTAAAAAAAGCACTGGACAGGGAGATTGGAACTCTGCCTTCCTCCAGCATGGGACGGCTTTTTGACACGGCTGCCGCCCTTCTTCATTTATGCTATTACAATAATTACGAGGCCCAGGGGGCCATGCTTCTGGAGAAAGCAGCCTATAAGGCACTTTCTGGAAAGGTGGTGCCTTATCCCATGGCTTTTGATAAAATAGAAAATAGAAGCCTGGATGAGCCCCTTATTCTTTCCCCCCGACCTGTTCTGGAAGCCCTAATCCGGGGAAAAGCCTCCGGCGCTTCCGTTGAAAGCCTGGCTCTGGGGTTTCATAAAGCCCTGAGCGAAGGAATAGGTCGCCTGCTCCACCTTCTTAGGGAAAAAACAGGAGTTGGGGATGTGGCTCTTAGCGGAGGTGTTTTTCAAAACCGGCTGCTTCTGGAATCCTGTAAGGAGGATTTGGAAGGAAGGGGCTTTTCGGTTTATTTAAACCGGGAGGTTCCGGCCAACGATTCCGGCTTGTGCCTCGGCCAGGCCTATCTTGGATATAAATTGGAAGAGGAGGCTGGGAAAGCTCATGTGTGTGGCAGTACCGGGGAAAATTATAAGCATTAAGGATAATACGGCAAAGGTTGATTTTAAGGGCAACCGCATTGATGTCAGCCTGGGTCTTGTAAATGCGATGGTGGGGGATTATGTGCTGGTTCATGCCGGCTGTGCCATTGAGGTTATGAAAAAGGACAGCGCAATGGAGCTTATGGACCTTTTAGACGAGCTGGAGGAGCTGTACGATGAAAACCGTTGAAGAGCTCCTCGTGGCGCTAAAGCAGTACAAGGGAAAGCCTGTGACCCTCATGGAGGTGTGCGGTACCCATACCGGGGCCATAAGAAAAAGCGGCATAAGGGCTCATCTTCCCACCGCCATTCGTCTGGTTTCCGGACCGGGCTGTCCGGTGTGCGTTACGCCGGGAAGCCTTATTGACGAAAGCGCCAGGCTGTCCAGGGAAAAAAATGTGGAGCTGGTTACCTTCGGAGACATGATGAAGGTGCCGGGAGTGAAGACCAACCTTTATGAAGCCCGGGCTCTGGGAGGGCGTATCCGGGTCATTTATTCCCCCTTAAGCCTTATTGAAACGGCCCTTAAGAATCCCAATACGCTTTACGTGCTGGTGGCGGTGGGTTTTGAAACCACAGCACCCATATACGGCCTTCTGGTGGAGCAGGCGCTTTTAAAGGGCATATCCAATCTGCGCCTTTTAATGAGTGTAAAAACCATTCTTCCCGCCATGGCGCTCATACTCCAAAAAGGGGGCGTGGACGGCTTTATATGTCCCGGCCATGTAACGGCGGTTACAGGTACGGGGATTTATCAGCCCCTGGCACAAAGGTACGGCTGTCCTTTTGTGGTCGCCGGCTTTGAAACAGGCCAAATTCTGGCGGCCATTTACGAACTGGTTCATCTTTTGGAGGAAAACAGGGGCGAGGTGCGTAATTTTTACCCCGCCGTGGTACGGCAGGAGGGCAATGAAAAGGCCAGGGAGCTTATGAACCGGTATTTTGAGCCCTATGATGCCGTCTGGAGGGGAATCGGAGTTATACCCGGCTCGGGCCTGCGCCTTAAAAAGGAGTACAGAGCCTTTGATGCGCTGGAGGAGGGCTTTCGGGAGGACAGGGAGCCCTTGCCCAAGGGCTGCTGCTGTACTCAGGTGATTACGGGAGAGCTTATGCCTGATAATTGCCCCTGTTTTGGAAAAAGCTGTACGCCGGATAACCCTTTGGGCCCCTGTATGGTATCATCGGAAGGGGCTTGCGGGGTATGGTATCTTACCGGCGTATAAGAGAAAGGAAGTGCTGCCATGCGTATTAATCTGTCCCACGGAAGCGGAGGGAAGGCTACAAGCAATTTAATACGGGATGTTTTTGCCAAGCGGCTTGGAAATACCCTACTCAACCGGCAGGAGGATGCGGCGGTTCTGGATGCCGGAGAGCTTCTTCCAGACGGAGGGAAGCTTGCCTTTACCACGGATTCCTTTGTGGTCACTCCCCTGTTTTTTCAAGGCGGAGATATAGGAAGGCTTGCGGTTTGCGGTACGGTGAACGATCTTTTGTGCATGGGTGCAAGGCCCCTTTGCCTGAGTGCGGGCTTTATACTGGAAGAAGGCCTTTCATTTGAGGATCTCGAAAAAATCGTTATATCCATGGCTGCCATGCTGGAAGAATCGGGAACCCGGCTGGCGGCGGCGGATACCAAGGTGGTTGAAGGCCGGGGAGGCCCTTACATCAACACCTCGGGAATAGGGGCTGTTGCCCCGGGAATACAGGTGGGAGCCGACCTTATGAAGCCCGGTGACAAAATTATACTGTCGGGAACTCTGGGGGATCATCATGCCGCTATATTAAGCCGGCGCATGGAAATAGAAAATAACATTCAAAGCGATGCGGCGCCCTTAAACAGCCTGGTGCTTCCACTTCTGGAAGCGGGCTTAAGGGTTCATGCCATGAGAGATGTTACCCGAGGGGGCCTGGCTACGGTGCTAAACGAGCTGGCTGTCTCCTCCGGCGTATCCCTGCGCCTTTATAGCCAATGCCTGCCGGTAAGTGAAAGCGTCAAAGCGCTGTGTGATATTTTGGGTCTGGATCCCCTCTATATGGGAAATGAAGGCAAGCTGGCCATTGTAGTGGATAAGGCCGATGCCGATGAAGCCTTGAGGCTGATACTAAAATCCCCTTACGGCCTCCAGGGCGCACTTGTAGGGGAGGTAACCCAAGGCTCGGGGGTTTACCTTTCCACGGAGACAGGAAGTCTTCGCAGCCTGCCTGTGCTCTATGGCGAGGGCCTGCCCCGGATTTGCTGAAAAGGAAACGGCGGAAAAGTCTACAGCACCTCAAGCTCAAAATTACGATAAACAAAGGAGGTCAGGGGCATGGTTTCCATGACTTCAAAGACCCTATCCTTGATCTCCACCCTGACCCTGGGATAGCAATGACCGAGAGCCAAAACAGCGCCCTCTCCGGGGGTTTTAAGAAATTCCTCAAGGCTCTTGTGACGAAATTCCAGTGCCTTTATATTTTCCTGAACCTTGGCAATTTGAGACATAATCAAATCCGGGCTCTTATCCGGGGTTGAGCCACCTGCATTGCCGCTGCTGTAGCGCTTTTTCAAAGTGGGCAGGAGAAGCCTTAAATCCTTTAGCCGGTGGGAGATTTCCTCCATTTCGGCAAGGAAAGACTCCCGGTCAAAACCCCGTATGCGGATTACTGTCCGGTTCTCCGTACGGCTGCCGATATCCTTGGCAGAGGCCTTAATGTCCAGATCCGCAAAACCTCCCGTTAGCCTTCCGGTGGAGGACTCTACAATAAGCTGCTTGGCCCTTACTCTGGAATTAAAGCAGTAGAAGCCGGCATAAACACTTCCCTCACACTCCACGGTCGTGTCGTTTAAATATTTGACATAAAGATTTTTTTTGCATTGAAT
>JAEXPO010000012.1 GCA_023446675.1 Bacillota bacterium
GCGGCTCAGATTGCCCGTCAGGCCAAGGTTCCGGGCAAGGACTCAAACTTTGCCGTTGTGTTTGCCGCTGTAGGTATTACCTTTGAGGAAGCGGACTTCTTTGTAAGCGAGTTTCGAAAAACCGGCGCTATTGACCGCGCCGTGCTTTTCATGAACCTGGCCAATGACCCTGCCGTTGAACGTATCGCGACGCCAAGAATGGCGCTGACCGCAGCGGAATATTTGGCCTTTGAAAAGGATATGCACGTGCTGGTAATTATAACTGACATTACCAATTACGCGGAAGCCCTCCGTGAAGTTTCCGCAGCCCGAAAGGAAGTTCCGGGCCGCCGAGGCTATCCGGGCTACCTGTACACGGACCTGGCCTCGCTGTATGAGAGAGCGGGAAAAATTAAGGGCAAGGATGGCTCCATTACCCTAATACCTATTTTAACCATGCCCGAGGATGACAAAACCCATCCCATACCCGATCTTACGGGCTACATTACGGAAGGACAGATTATCCTAAGCCGTGATCTTTATAAAAAAGGGCTTACTCCTCCCATCGATGTACTACCCTCCCTGTCGCGTTTAAAGGATAAGGGCATCGGTAAGGGCAAAACCCGGGAAGACCACGCCAATACCATGAATCAGCTTTTTGCGGCGTATGCACGAGGCAAGGAGTGCAAGGAGCTGGCCTCCATTTTGGGCGATGCCGCCTTGACGGATGTGGATAAGCTTTATGCCAGGTTTTCCGATGCCTTCGAACAGGAGTATGTCTCTCAGGGCTACAATACCGACAGAACCATTGCCGATACGCTTAGAACCGGCTGGAAGCTTCTTTCCATCCTGCCCGTAGCGGAGCTTAAGCGTATTAAAATGGAGTTCATCGAGGCTTACCACCCGGAGTACAACACCAAGGAAGCGGACGAATTTTATCCCTGACCGGCAAGGAGTGTGAACCATGGCAAGATTGAATGTCAATCCGACCCGTATGGTGCTGACAAGTCTCAAAAAACGGTTGAAAACAGCAAGGCGCGGACACAAGCTCCTGAAGGACAAACGGGATGAGCTCATGAAGCGTTTTTTGGAGGTTGTCCGCGAAAATAAGACGGAGCGTGAGCTGGTGGAACAGAAAATGATGTCTGTGCACTCCCGGTTTGTTTTCGCCAAGGCCCTTATGAGTCAGGAAGGACTGGAAGAGGCTCTTTTGTACCCCAAGCGCAAGGTGGCCCTTGAAACCTCCACCCGGAACATTATGAGCGTGGATGTGCCTGTGCTTAAGTTTACCACTCCGGATGACGGAGACGGCGATATTTTCCCCTATGGCTTTGCCACCACCTCCGGCGAGCTGGACGAGGCTATTTTAGTGCTTTCAGATTTGCTGCCCCATCTTCTGAAGCTGGCGGAGCTTGAAAAATCCGCCCAGCTCATGGCCGACGAAATTGAGAAAACCCGACGCAGGGTTAACGCGCTGGAGTATGTTATGATCCCCAATCTTCAGGAGACAATTAAGTATATTGTCATGAAGCTGGATGAAAACGAGCGTGGCAACCTGACCCGCCTTATGAAGGTAAAGGACATGATGCTGGAACAGGCGAGAAAAGCGGAGAACAGGGCGCAGTAAGGGTTCTGTAAATCTTTAAATAGGGCAAAAGGATGGTAAAGGCATTCCTTGCCGGAATTTTACCCACATGGACCATAAAGGATGGCAGCAGCGGCAGTACTCGAGACATAAAGGGTGCTGCCGCTTATTTTGCAGGGTAGTATGGTAGATAGGATAGCTAATGATTACGTTGCAAAAGGTAAATAAAGAAAATTGGAAAGAAGCCTGTTCAGTAGACATTAAACCTGAACAGCAGAAATTTTTATCATCGGTGACTTATTGTCTCGCACGAGCGTATGCGAATCCGTATAAAGAGCCGATTATTCCCTATGTAATAGTTAAATACGGCGTCATTGTCGGCTTTTTCTGGATTACATTTTCCGATTGCGGAATGAATTGTATATTATGCGGGTTTAGGATAGACAAAAGATATCAGGGTTTGGGCTACTCAAAATTAGCTCTCAAAGAGATTGTCCGGTTACTTAAAGCAGAGTATACAGAATGTGTATCCATCCAGCTTTTTGTTGAGAAAGACAATTACGCTGCCATGAATTTATACGATACATTCGGATTTAAAGTAATCGACAGAAATGTTGGAGACCTGATCCACATGCTCTATCTATTAAAGCAGGATAGTATTCCTAAAATTGTTACCCTTGATTATTTGGACGACTAAGGCCAAACGGAAACATCCTGTCGCAAAAAGCGTTTATTTTGGCCTCAGCGGCTTTTGAGGAATATAAAAAAGAGACCCCATAAGCGAGGTCTCTTGAATGATACCATAGAAGCCTTATCAAATAAGCCTTCTCAATATTCCGTCTTCATGGGGCGATTCTCCAGATAGGCGATCATATTAAGCACAAGGAAGTTCCAGTTTTGGAAGCCGTGTGTCATAATCGGTTCGCCGTTGTCGGGATTATAGAACTCATGCAGGGAGCCTCTGGCTTCCA
>JAEXPO010000022.1 GCA_023446675.1 Bacillota bacterium
TCTCCCAGAGCACCGCCCCGGGCATTGCCCATGTGCAAAGGCCCCGTGGGGTTTGCGCTGACAAACTCCACGTTAACCTTTTTGCCCTGTCCCACATTAACCTCCCCATACCGCTCCTTTTTCTCCCGGATGAGCGACAGAGAGTCATAGAGCCAGTCAGGGCGAAGGTAAAAGTTCAAAAAGCCAGGCCCGGCACATTCTACCTTTTCGATATAGGTATCCGAAAAGTCCATGGCACCCATTAAAAGCTCGGCATTTTTTCTTGGCGCAAGGCGGGTAAGCTTGGCAGCCTGCATGGCCACATTGGTGGAAAAATCACCAAAGCCTCTTTCTCTTGGCACCTCAATGGCAATTTCGGGCCACTGAGCCGAGGGTATTTTCCCTTCCTTTTCCAACTTTATAAAACCGTTCCTGACGGTCCGGTCAATTTGCTCGCGTACCTTTTCAAAAATGCTGTTCATGGGTGTAAATCCTTTCAATTTTTCTTTTCGCTCACATTAACCCGGATGGTGTTTCTGCCGCCGTAAATACGGTTGTATTCCAGCACATAGTCCACATGGATTTCCCCGCCCGAGTCCCCCATTTCAATAGCTACATTACGGGCTGTTATCCCCAGCATCATATTGCCGTATTCCGTCTCATACCCTGTCAGGTGGGTTTTGCCCACTTCAAAGAGCATCATGGAGCTGACATTGCCGTGACGGATAAGCGTTACCGATTCCTTTCCCACCTTTAAGGTTGTGGTGGTCCCGTTAAGTCCCGTTATTTCACTTTCCTCATAGCTGACAAGATACTCCTCGTTTTCCTTGGTCAGCTTGCCTTCCGTTATAAAGGACATTTTGTCAACTTCCCCTGATGCGTCGTCAATTGTACTGTTTACAGTTATCATTACCTGTTTATCCAAATCCCCCGTCTCCTTTGTCTCCCTATAGTGAAGATTATCTGAATGTCTGAGACATACACGCTTTTTTCTCTCTAATCTATTTCTATTTTTTTATTAGCTTTCCCCTGGGCTTTTCTTATTGTATACTAAAATCCTTATCTTTCATAGGATTTACGTGAATCCTCATGCTTCTCATTGGCCAGCTCAATAAGTCTTGTAATAAGCTGGGAATAGGGTATGCCGCTGGCCCCCCACAGCTTGGAATACATGCTGATGCTTGTAAAGCCGGGCATGGTGTTAAGCTCATTAAGCACCACTCTGCCCGTTTTTCTTTCAATGAAAAAATCCACTCTGGACAGGCCGGAGCAGCCCAGCGCTTTAAAGGCTCTTACAGACATGTCCCTGACCGTTTCAATAACAGCCTGCTCTAATTGAGCCGGAATTATTATTTCCGATTTATTGTCGATATATTTGGCATTGTAATCGTAAAACTCGTTGCAGGGCACAATTTCCCCCACTGTGGAGACAATGGGATTGTCGTTTCCCAAAACCGCGCATTCCACTTCTCTGCCATCGATGAACTCCTCAATGAGGATTTTACTGTCGTATTCGGCAGCAAAACGAAGAGCCTGTGCCAGGTCCTCCGGTTTTTTTACCTTGCTTATACCTACAGAGGAGCCTGCATTGGCAGGCTTGACGAAGCAGGGCCAGCCCAGCTCCTCAGGGATACGGCTTTTAATAACCTCAAGAGCGCCTTCGATTTCATTTCGGGAGACCTTTATGTATCTGGCCTGGACAATGCCGGCATTGTTGAAAACCAGCTTTGAAAATTCCTTATCCATTCCCGCTGCCGAAGCCAGAATGCCGCAGCCCACATAAGGAATGTCGGCAAGCTGGAGAAGCCCCTGAACCGAACCGTCCTCTCCATTTGGCCCGTGGAGTACGGGAAAAACCACATCCACCGGACCCTCCCCGTCAGTATCCCCGCCGCAGACCATATCCAGGCAGGTGGCAGGCTTTGTTTTCTCGCCGGTAAGTGCCAGCGTTTTTTCACCGGAGCTCAAGGCACTCCTTGCGATGTATTCCCAATCCCCGGAACCAATATGTGCAACGGGGCCGGAATAAGGCAGCCATTCCCCTTTTTTGGTTATACCTATCATCTTTATGTCAAACCGCTCGGGATCCACATTTTCAAGAACACACTGGGCAGATACTCTGGATATTTCATGCTCCGAGGACTGTCCCCCGAAAAGCACGGCCACTTTAATTTTATCGCTCAATGAACACAACTCCCCTCGCCTTATTCACATTTGATTTTACCCATTCCTTCCGCTTTTGCGGGATAATTTGAGCAAAACCCTCATTTGGCCTATGCGGCAGGATGCCGCCCGGCGTTGGTATGTTTCCCATTCAACCGAAGCACCGGAT
The DNA here is from genome assembly GCA_023446675.1 of Bacillota bacterium. Lineage (GTDB taxonomy): Bacteria > Bacillota > Clostridia > DSM-8532 > DSM-8532 > DTU059. The sequence goes on from JAEXPO010000022.1 coordinate 2,312, forward strand.
AAGGGCAAAAGCCCCCGTTTTATCATGCTGATTGCCTCGAAAACGGCCTACAGACAGTGTTTAAGGGGAGCATTCAGGCTCCCCTTAAACATCGTACATAATTATACCCTTTTAAACCCTATTATTCAAGCGGATCCTCCTCTTCCACCGAAGTTTCGGCGGTGTCGCCACCCTCGTCCGTCACAACATCCGTGTCTGGCTGGGTCCCCTCTTCAATGGTTACGGGAAGAAGCCCGCCATCCTCCGGCCTGGCCATACCCAGTTCTTTATTGACAACCGCGTCATTTCTGGGGAAGTCGGCGTTAAGAGTAAGGTTTCCTTTAAAAGTTTTAGTCTCTTTGCCATTGATGACAATTTTAACCCTTTCAATTTCCTTAAGCTCGGTCAGGGAGTTGACGATGGAATAAACGGTAAGCTCTTCCAAGGTCTTTCCGCCGGGATGATTGTCAATGAATTCCTTGGTCAGATCCACCACAGCCACTCTGCCGTCAATTTTGACAGGACCTCTTAAGGAGGTTCCCTCAGGAAGCACCGTCTTAAGACCACTGGCTTTAGGTCCGGCGGTCAGCTCCTTCACAATGGCAGAAGCCAGTGTAGCCGCGCCTTTTTTCGCCTCATTAATGTCTACATAGCGTATTTCCCTTACCAGCTTTGTCTGTTGTTCGTCACTGAAATAGAGGCAGATGGGTACTTTTTCATTAAGCACCGCGGCTTCTTCCTCATCCATTACCATGCTGCTTGTCGGCGTTAAATCCTCATCGCCTGCATTGGTTTTATCGGCATCATTACCTGCGCAAGAACTTAATAAAAGCGCCAGCACAAACGTCGCAGCAAGAATTCCCACTCTCTTCTTCATTCCATAACACCTCTTGTCTGAATCCATTTTATGATTATGAGGCGAGAATTGGATTTATTCACATAATCCAATTAAAGAAAGGCTGATTCCTCTGCGACAGCTCCGGGAAGCGTGCATTCCACCCACCCTATTGTCCAAGCATACCC
>JAEXPO010000233.1 GCA_023446675.1 Bacillota bacterium
TGGCAGAACCTTCTTGCCCAGAATCTGCTTTGTAAATATGTCAACCTCCTGCAGATCTAAAAGGCTGTTTACCTGTTCTTCCATATAACCAACTCCTGATGAATTAACATTATTCTGCTTCATAATATGTACCTTTGGAAATGTCTGCTACTTAAAAAGCTTTGAAAATTTACTGTTTGTCGGTACTTTGCTCTTCAGTTCCTTTAAATAGCTGTTTTCTTCCTGGTATTCCTTAAGCAGCTGCTTTAATGTCAACACCTCAAATTGAAGCTGAGTAAGCTTATTAAGGATCTCAGGCTGCATGTGATCCAGCCGGTTAATAATCTCAGGCTGCATGAGGTTAAGCCGGTTAATAATTTCAGGCTGTATCTGGTTAAGCCTGTTAGTCAGCTCCTCTTGAATAGAACCTAGCCGGCTGGTAACCTCCGTGTACATTTTTTCTAAACCCTCATTGATTTCAGTTTGTATTTTTATTAGCTGTTCCGACTGCTCCTTGACTGTTTCTTCCGACACCTTGCTGCTGACGGAGTGAGAAACAGGCGGGAGAAGCTCCCCAGGTGTAGAATTCTGTGTGATGTTATTTGCATTCGTCGCGTACTTTACCTTTTCCAACAGTTCGGCTGCGGGACTTACTTCCCTTTCAGTTTTTTCTCTTGAAACCCGTCTCCATCCGGAGCTGTGATTGCCGTATAGTCCATAATCGTCCAAAGCGGCACCTCCCCGCGGGCAGGGATTCCTAATCTAATATATGACGGTTGCAAAACAGGTTATACTTGAATAATCCTTTCAATGAAGGTATGCTAAGAATGTTGTAAGATGGATTGACGCACAAAGAGTCTAAAAGTCTTCTGCCACAAGGCTGAGATACCGTTGAAACGCAGACGGAAAGCAGCTTTTTGCATAATGGCCTCATAGGGCCTGAACTGTTTTTGTCCATTGAATGAAATAATTCAATGGGGATCATGATAAAAGAAGGTTTTATTATGAATGATGAGAAACTGCCCCGGGTTATGCTGCTGGATTTGGACGACACTCTGCTGGCCAGAAGTGCCGCAGCGGATTTGGCTGTGAAAAAGGTTTCGGTCATATATGGAGCACGCTTGAGCGGAATTTTCAGTGAAGAGGATTTGAGGCTCAGTTTGTTCAAAGCTTCGGAAGCATTCTGGGCCGATCCTGAAAGGGAGGCCTGGGGAAGAGTTAACCTGTTTGACGCACAGCGGATGATAACAAAGGAAGCCTTGGAGGTGCTTGATGTGAAGCAGCAGGGGCTTTCCGATGAAATTGCCGATACCTGCTCCCGTCTTCAGTATGATTACACCGAGCCCTTTCCAGGTACGCTGGAAGCCCTGGAGGCCTTTATACGGCATAAGGTGCGCCTGGTGCTTGTAGCCAATGGATCAACGCTTATGCAGTGGGCAAAAATTGAACGGTTCAAGCTAAAAAAGTATTTTTATGATTGCCTGATAGAGGGAGATTTGGGTTTTGGCAAACCTGATATACGGATTTTTAATCTTGCCTTGAGGCATGCCGGTACATCACCGGAGAAGGTATGGAATGTGGGCCACAGTCTCACTCAGGATGTTCAGATTCCGCAAATGCTTGGCATGTATGCCGTATGGAACGATTATAAGGGCCGGGGCCTGAAGGAATATGACGGAATAAAGCCGGATAGAGTAATAACATCTCTTATTGATCTGATATAATCCCGCCCCAATTTATAACACGCCCTTAGGGGAAGTTTAAAACGGAGGAATCCCTTTATAATGGGAAAAATTACGAAGCTATTAAAAAAAAGTATTTTTATATTTTCACTGAGTCTAAGCCTGCTTGCTTCAGGCTGCGGTCAAAATCAGGGTACACCCGAAGCCACACCCACCCAAACTCCTACTCCAACACCAACTCCTGAAATCATCCGGCCGGGAGAATCCTTTTTAAAAAACGGCAATACGAATGAATCCATTGTTGAATTAAGCAAGGTCAGCCCGGATCTTTGGATCCATACCACTTACCAGGATACCCGGGAGGCTCTTGTTCCTATTAACGGTCTGATTATTGTAGAGGAGGAGGGGCTGATTCTTTTAAACCCTCCGAAGACACGGCTCCAGATGGAAAGCTTGAATGAGCTTGTACAAGAGGCTTTTAACGGTTATTTCCAATATGCCCTTTCCCGTGGGCTGGGCAATGAGACTGCCGATGTAATCGCTTATTTTGAGGAAAATAAAATTCCTATCTACGATTACGACACGGTTGACACCTCACAGATCCTTTTGGATTTTGAGCTTATCAAGCCCCAGGACTATATGGGAACACGCCCCTCAGTCCTTTGGCTTGGGAAGTATAAGCTGCTTATGGCAGGGGATTGGGTAAGTTCAACAGATTCTGTACCCAATTTGCCGGGAGGAGAAGAGCAGGAAAGCTGGAAGGTGTTTCTGGAAACGCTTCAGGAAAAATATCCGGATATTTCCGTTATCGTTCCGGATCAGGGAACCTGGGGAGACAGCCGCCTTATCAGCTATACCCTTACTCTTTTAAAGCAATGAGACCCCCACCCGCCAAGGGAAATTAAAAATTGGATTCAGGCACAGGAATCGGCATCGCCGCCGGTTAATGCAAATATCTGTTAAATTCCTGCAAAGCCTTATCCTCAGGCTGTCCTTATCCGTAACGGGCCAGCGCATAGGCTTCCCGGGCCTGTGATGCCGCAGGATCCTCTTTCTTTACGGATTTACCCGAGACAGTGGAGCTTAGCGTTTCAAAAACCTGTCCCGGTGTCATGGATTTGTTGAGGGACTTTCCCTGCTTCAAAGCACGCCGCAGCATTTTACGGTAAAGAAAACGTACTCGTTCCCGATTGTCCTTCAACAAGGCGTAAGGCTTTTCCTCTCTGAACCCGGCAGACAGCCAGCGCCTGGCAGCCGCAAGGGGAGATTCGTTTTTTTCAAGAAGGCTTGTGAGCTCATCCTCATAGCCTTTTTTTGCATCTTCGGAGCCCGGGGATGTTCCGAATATTCTGCCAAGATAGGTTGAGAGACGCCGAAGGAGGGCGAGAAATTTCCGGCCGAAAAGTGCGTAAAGCTTTTTCCCAAGGAAATAAAGGCCTGCTGCCGTAAGTAAAATAAGTGCCGCTATAACAATAACGGTAACTATCTTTTCTAAAAGAATCATAAAGGGGGAAGGCTCCGCAGCAGGTTCCATGGGAAGCATGGGGGAAGGATCCCCCTGGGGATTTTGCTCGCCGCCTGTATGAAGCAGATTATACAGCCAGGTTAGAAAAGCCGCCACAAGACTTCCAAGCACCTTGCCCAGCTGACGGATTTTTTCAAGAAGTATATTGGCAAAGCCCAGTGCTGTCAGAAAAAGAAGGAGCAGGCAAAAAAGGGCCGTCATCCACCGATTGGCTTGCCGGGATTGTCCGGTAAGTCCCTTTTGTCCGGGTGAGCTGTTTTTTTCCTGGCGGACATTATCAAGATTGAAGGTAATAAAGGCCAGCAGTGCTGCCAAGGTGCCGTAAATACCTAAAACGCCCAGATAAGCATCAAATTCAGAAAGCCTTCTTAAAATGAGAGCAGCCACGCAATACAAAGCAAATCCCATGGCAGCTGCGGCAGTGAGATGCCCTCCCGCTGAATCGGAAAAAAGGGTTATCCAGCGAAGGAGTATGGCAAAGCACACAAGAACCGGCAGTATAAGCTCTAATCCAAGGCCAAGAGTTATATAAAGGCACGCACCCGAAGCAAAAAAGAGAAGAAGAAAGATAACGATGCGTACCTTTGGCTTTTTAAGCAGAAGAAGAGGACTGACCGCAGCCATAATGGCTATAAGGGGAAGAAAAAAGGAAAGCAGGCTGCCGGTTTTATTGATTACCATAAGGATAAGAAGCAAGGGATACACAAGAAAAAGCTCGGTCAGCCATATAAGAAGCATATGTAAAAAAGGTTCAAGCCGTTGCCTCATCCGTATTGCATCTCCTTTCAAGTTTTACAATTTCCACCGTATTGCCTTTGGCACATAAAAGCCGTATACGGGACTCCATTTCCTCATCCACGTAAGCCGTGACAAGCAGTAAATCGGAATCGGAAAGGCCGCTTCTTTCCAGAAGCTCCAGGGCATAATGAAAGGTAGCGGTCCGGTGAAAGGTTTGGCGGGCAAGTGCCTCCAAAAGCGTGTACAGGTGCTCTTCCCCGGAGCCGGGAGGAATTTGGGTGAGAGAGGAATCGGAACCGGATAAGGTGCCGTTGGTAAATAATCCTACCTCTAGCCCGTTTTCCACGCCACGGCGGGCATAGGTTGCACAAAGTGAAAGACCGTATTCCAGTAGCTCTGACTCACCTGCGTCACACCATTGATTTTCATCCTCGCTTACATTAAATAAAATGTAAAGCCTGGTATCTGCCGTATAATCAAAACGGTTTACCTGCAATGTTCCGGCCCTCGCGCTGGCCGACCAGTTGATTTGCTTCATGGGTTCACGCCCCGTATAATCCCTTGAGCCCGCCAATAAAAAGGGATCCTCAATAATCCAGCGCTTAACGGTGATGTCCCCGGACAGACTGTGCTCCGGAAGCTTTAAGAGAGCATCGTCAACGAAATCCGGATACACGGTAATAATTGCGCCTACCGAATACTCATTTTCGTTTGTTTTAACAAAACCAAAAAGGTCATGGGCTGTAAGGGCAACGGATTTGATTTCATACATGCCCCTGCGCGTTAAGCGTATCCTGTGGCGCCTGGAGATTTTGGAAAAGGGAAGAAGGGAAAAGAGGCTTTTATGGTAATTAGCCTTATTGGCCTCCAGCTCCTGGGAAGACAGGATTTCGAGAGCAGGATCAATTTTAGACTCCACCGAAAGCAGGGGGAGAGGCAGAGGTCTGTTGTTAGTAAGCACTTCAAGCAGAAAAACCTCGTCACCCACATAGGAATATCGGGAGGAAAAACGTCTGGTATAAGAAATCCCCCGCATTCCCGCTTTGGAAAAAAGGATTATTTCACATGCGATGAGAACCGCACATACAGTAAGTATACGAATAAGCCATTCCATGGGCATCACAGGTCCTTTCACATTCAAGCCTGACCGTAAATTCCGGGATTCTCTGCCGGGACGGGGAGCTTGGCCAGTATATCCTGAAGCAGCACATCGGAAGCGCCGCTTTTTAGACGTACGGATCCCTTTAATATAATGCGGTGGGCGAACACCGGTATGGCAAGGCTTTTTATATCGTCGGGCACCACGTGAGACCGGCCCTTAAGTACGGCATAGGCCTGAGCGCCCCGGAAAAGTGCCTGAGCACCTCTTGGGCTGATGCCCAGGGTAACGTCAGGGTGATTTCTCGTAGCTTCAGCTATTTGAAGAATATAAAGCATTAAATCCTCATGTACATAGACGCCGGTATAGCTTTTCTGGGCAGCGAGAATATCTTCACCCGAGCAAACCGGGCAGAGTGTTTCCAGGGGACTTTCATCCCTGAAGCGTTTTAAAATATCAATGCCTTCCTTAAGGGTGGGATACCCGGGTTTCAAACGCATCATAAAGCGATCCAGCTGAGCTTCGGGCAGGGGAAAGGTCCCTTGAATTTCAACTGGATTCTGGGTTGCGATAACCAGAAAGGGCGTTGAAAGCTTTTTGGTTTCACCGTCAATGGTAACCTGTCCTTCTTCCATGCACTCCAAAAGGGCCGATTGGGTTCTGGGAGTTGCCCGGTTAATTTCGTCTGCCAGAAGGATATTTGTAAAGACAGGACCGGGTCGGAAGGTAAAAACGCCCTCCTTCTGATTATAATAATGTATACCGGTAATGTCCGAGGGAAGAAGATCGGGGGTAAATTGCACGCGCTTGAATGTGCACCCCAAAGATCTTGCAAGAGATTTGGCCAAAAGAGTTTTTCCTGTTCCTGGAACATCATCCAGCAAAACATGACCTCGAGAAATGAGAGCAGTAAGCAAAAGGTCCAGCAGATTGTCC
>JAEXPO010000074.1 GCA_023446675.1 Bacillota bacterium
GTGAGTATCCAGTCCGCCGACACCTCCGCCCATTCCCTGTATACCGCATCCCCGGTTATTTTAAACATCTCGTAGGCTGCCAGGAAGAAAAACATTCCCGCCTCCTTATCCTCGCACCGGGCATCCATGGTGGCTCTGGAAAAGGGGTAGGCAAAATCCTTTACCTGAAAGTCGTAATAAAGGGCCAGCTTAAGCCTGGCATATTCCAGATAGCTGTACTCACCGAAATAGGTATAGGCCTTTAAAAGGGCTATGATGCAGCTTATCCCCGCTGAATTGACGTCGTCCCCCACAGGTATACCCAGGCTGTTCCACAAAAGAGGGTAAAGCCCTTTTGAATTCTGGGAATCCGCGGACATGACAAAGGAAAGCCCGCGTTTTATGGCCTCTTCCCAAGGAGGGGGCACGGCTAAGCCCAGCTTTCGCATAAGAAGCAGAAAGTCCAGGCTGTCATAGAGGGCTTCTCCCTGAATGCGGGAGGAAAAATACTCCTTATCGTCCCAGCCCCCGCCTCTCCAGGCTTTTTCCCCGACCAGATAATAACCGCAGCGCATACCGGGCCTTTTTTCATTTTCACCGTTTTCCAGATAAAAGGCGACAGCAGCCACAGCTTTATCCATGCGCTGGGAACAATTGGAGGAAAACCCCAGCATCATATCGCACCAGGCCAGCTTCAGGGCTTCTCCCGTCCAGCCGTATAGAAAATAATCCGGACGCCCGGAACGATTACCGAAGGCATTGGCGGATCCGAAGGTCAGATACCCTTTGGCTTCCCCATCCATGTGATACCTTGTATCCAGGCAGTTGGACTTAAGGAGTATAAGTGTATTAAGTGAGAGGGCAGGACGGCTTTCAGGCCGGTAAAGCTCCCAGCCTCTTTGCACAAGGCTCCTAAAGCCTCTCCCCTTTTCCGTAAACCCAAAATCGATAAGGAATTCCTTTTCATAAGCTTCTCCCGGCTCCAGGCTTTTATAGCCCCGCTCAAAGGGAACAAAGGCGTTTTTCCCGGCGTACACCATGTCCTTAACCCCGTTGAAAAGAGTTGGCCCGCTTAAGGACATAAGGTGGAGGCCACCTTCACGCATAACCCCCATGGACCAGTATTCGCTGTCCTCGCCGTCACTGATTACGGGTACTGAAAAGAGGGTCACATAACGGCTTTCTCCCGACTCCTCCCATTCGGCATTCACTCCGGGAATAGGAAGGCGGTGCTCCTCAACAAGGAGGCCTCCCCCTTCGGTCTTTCCAATATGAGGAACAATCCGTGCGGGATCGGCGGAAGGATTGTCGTTATAAATGTTGTGGGGAATGGTTACATTCCCCTCATGAATTCCTTTTAAGCGCAGACCGGCCTTAAGCACAGAATAAGGCACCGCCTCCGGGGATCGGTTTTCAAACCGCAGCGACAGCCGTACCTGCTGTTCTTTGATTTCAAACAAAGCCCTGCCGTGAACCCTTTTACAAGGCGAAGCCCCTGCTATTTCTATTCCATTCTTCACCCTTAAAACAGCCACATTCTCTAGGGCCTTTATCTCCCAGGGAAAGGCGCAGGAAAAACCCAGCACCTCACCCCAGGAAACTCTGAAAATCACCGAATCTCCCTCAAGAAAAAGCAGCTCATCCTTATCCAAATCCAACCCTTTTACCAATGCTGTCCCTCCCATTTTAAGTCACACCCGGTTCTATCCAAAAATTTCGGCCATGGGCGCAGGTGTTTCCCGCTTAAAATCCGTTACCCGATATATTTTTCCGTCCCTGTAGAAGACCTCTGTTAAAACCTCTCCGCTGCGGGAATAGGTCTGGGCCGGTCCGTCGGCAAAACATCCTACGTAGGATCCAGTGGATTTCAGTTGGCCGTCATCGTAATAGGTCTTATAAACAGCCCTGTTTCCCCGGCTTTCCCGCTGCCATTCCCACTGCCTTAAGCCATCCTCCGAGAAACAGGTATGGGTGCCGACCTTACGTCCTCTGTCGTATTCTCCCTGGAATTCCACAGCTCCGGAGGGGTAATACCACTTTTCCTGTCCATGGAGGAGCATCCGGCCTTCCTCCGAAAGACCCATGGCATATTCACACCGTATCTTTCCATTACAATAATACTCTTTATAGGTTTTAGCAAGCCGGATGGGGCCATCATAGCCCTTCATAACATCCGAAATACCTCCGTCCCTATCCTCCGTCAGAAGCCAGGCTTCGTTGAAGGCTAAATGGAGACAGGGATGGGTATTGCTGGTGACAATATGGATAAGCCCGTCGGGAGACTGGCAGCACACGCTGTAGCCCAGGGTATCGGCACCGCACAGAATATCCGTATCCCTTTTCCTCGGCTGGGTCCCCAAAAGCCTTTTAAAGGTCCAGGTTTTTCCTTCATCCTCCGAATAAGCGCCATAGGATCCCCACCGGGGATCGTCCTGAGGATAGGGGCGTTTGCCGTGCTTGTTCTGATAATCCCCGCACATAAACAGTTTTCCGCTTTTCAGCCGGATCACACAGGGGCGCTGCCCCGAGGTCAGAGCCGGAAAGGGCGTTTTTTCCACTGTCCAGGTATCGCCTCTGTCATAGGATACGGCCTTTGGCATATAACCGTCAATATCGGAATTCTTTCCTCCAAGAGCAAGAAGGCCGCCATCCTTAAGCTCCACCGCCGTTGTATGCCTTCCCGCAGTTCTGCCGCCGGGATTCTCCCAGACCAGCAGATCACGCGATCTCCAGAGTACGGAGCAGGAGCCTTCGGAGGAGTCGCACACCAGGTAATACCAGCCGTCCTTTGCGTGAATAACGGAATTGACAGGCTGGCGTATAACCCGTTCCGCCTTATTGGCAAATCGCGGGAACACAGGCCCGGTCCAGGTTTCCCCATTATCCCGTGACACCATGTATTGGAACGGGAAGGAATCGTCTAATTGCTGCCAGCCCCAAAAATGGTAAATGGCTCCGTCCCAATCCGTAAACAAAAGGGGCGCGTGATCATTTACTCCGGCGGGATTCAAAAAGATATCCGGCATTTCCCATTCCTCGGCACCGTACTTCAGGCGGGCACCCATGAGCCCTCCCTCGGCATCATATTCGTGATAGGTGGAATAGATGGAAACCAGCAGATCACCGTTGGGTGCGGCACAGAAGCCGGGGGAATGGTTGTGGTGGCGAAGAGCCGGATTAAGTCCTATGGCTGTAATCTCCTGGCTGGTTCCATTATCGGGAGGCGATGGAAATAAAAACCTTTTTTTATAAAAGGGTTTTTCCGCCGCCTCGTTTGCCTGTTCCTCCCGGCAAAGGGCCTTCTGCCTGACACAGCGGGAAAGGGCCGGTCTTTCGCTTTTTCCGCCTGTAACAGGCTCCTTTCCTGTTACCACCCGAAAGCCTACGGGGTGCCTTCCGAAGGAATTGTGGATGTCCTCGGGAAAGTGCCTGTAGTTAGGAGGCAGAGAGCCCCGCCGCCACAGATCCAGAGGGTATTCATTGTATCTTAAGGGATTGTCCAGAAAGCCTCCACGAACAACCTTGAAAAAGCCTTCCGAAGGCCCGGCGGGATCGGTTGCTTCCTTATCGGTGTATTCTCCGTGCCAGTCAAAGCACCATTCCCTGAGGCTCAGATCACACAGGCGATCGATGCCGAAGGCCTTTGCATTCCGGGCGCAGTACTCCCATTCCGCCTCCGTGGGCAGGCGATAGGCTTTGTTTTCCTTTTCACCGAGCCATTGGCAAAAGGCCTGAGCCTCCAGCCAGCTCACTCCCGTCACATAACCCCTGTCGTTTTCGGCGTCGGGCTCACAGCCGCAAGCCTCCCTTGAGAAGCTTGCAAACAGGTCATAGGAAACGGGTTCCCTGCTTATCCTAAAGCCCTGGGAAAAGGTTACCTTATGTACAGGCAGCCCGTCGGGACAAAGCTCCACAGTACCTCCGCCCATTTTGCAGCTGCCGGCGGGAACCAGCGCCATACCTTCATAATACACAGTCCATCACTCCTATCCCTTGATTGCGCCAACCATGACACCCTTGACAAAATACTTCTGCAGAAAGGGGTATAAGAACAGAATGGGCACGGTGGCTACCACAATGGTGGCGTATTTAACCGTCTGTGAAGCGGCATAGCGATCCGAGAAGGCATCGTCCACCGTCATCTCACTGGTCTGGGCGTTAATAAGAATATCTCTTAAAACAAGCTGCAGCGGATGCTTGGTCTTGTCGGGGAGATAAATCATGGCGTTAAACCAGGAGTTCCAGTGGGACACGCCGTAGAAAAGCGCAATAACCGCCATGGTGGGAATGGACAGAGGAATTATAATCTTAAATAAAATGGTATAATCCCCTGCGCCTTCAATACGGGCTGATTCCTCAAGGCTCTCGGGATTGCCGAGAAATGCCGTTCGCATAACAATAAGGTTATAGGTGGAAATCAGCCCCGGCAGAACCAGCGCCCAGCGGGAATTAATGAGATGAAGCCCCTGAACCACCAGGTAACCGGGTATGAGCCCTCCGCTTATGTACATGGTGAGCACGCAGAGAAACATCAGAACCCCTTTCCACATCAGATTCTTCCGGGACAGCACATAGGCTCCCAGAGAGGTAATAAACACATTACAGGCCGTACCCACAAAGACAACAAAAAGGGTATTGGCATAGCCGGTAAGAATATTGGGATTTCTTATAACCGAAGTATAAGACGACGTACTGAAGCCCAGAGGCCTTAAAAGCACTCCGGAATGGGCCAGAAATTCCTGGGGGACGCTGAAGGAAGCAAAGACAACATACATAAACGGATAAAGGGTGATAATCATCATAAAGATCATAAAGATCCTGTTGAAATTATCAAACACATGCTCCCCAATGGTTTTCTTGTAGATTCTCATCACTTTACCTCCTTACCACAAGCTGTATTCGTTTACTTTTTTGCTGGCTTTGTTGGCCAGGATAAGCAAAGCGATATTAATTACCGAATTGAATAAACCCACCGCGGTACTGAAGCTGTAGTCAAAATCCACCAGGCCCTTGCGGTAATTAAATGTGGATATAACGTCCGCCACCTCATAGGTTGTGGGGTTATAAAGCAGAAAGATTTTCTCAAAGCCCACGCTCATAAGCCCGCCGATTTTAAGAATCAAGAGGATGACAATAGTAGGCATGATACCCGGCAGAGTTATGTGCCAGGCCTGCTTGAAGCGGGTGGCGCCGTCAATGTAGGCGGCCTCATAGAGCTCCGAGTCAATGGCTGTCAGCGCCGACAGGTACACAATGCTGCCCCATCCTATGCTCTGCCATATGCCGCTCCCGATATAAATGGTACGAAACATATCGGGGCGCATGAGAAGGTCGCTTCTCTGTCCGCCGAACAGTGCGATAACATCATTTAAAAGTCCGCCCTTTAAACTGAAATCCAGTATCATACCGCATATAACCATGGTGGATATAAAGTGAGGCAAATAGGTTATGGTCTGAATGGTTCGCTTAAAGAAGCGATTCTGTATTTCATTTAGCATAAGGGCAAAGAGAATGGGGGCGGGAAAGCCAAACAGCACTTCATAAAAGCTGATTGTCAATGTATTCTTGATTAACCTGCCAAAATAAACACTATTGAAAAAGCGCAGGAAATTGTCAAAGCCAACCCAGTCGCTTCCAAAAATTCCTCTGGAAGGAACATAGTCCTTAAAGGCCAGCACAAGGCCATAAATGGGTACATACTGAAAAATGATATAATAGAGTATAACGGGTACAAATAGAACGTAAACGCCTTTATTACGGATAAAGTCCTTTTTAACTCTCTGACCCCATGTTAAGCTAAAGGCGGATTTTATAGGCAGAAGTTTTTCCAACAGCATCCCCTTCTTTATTTTTTAGGTCCTGCCCCAGGCAAAACCCTTAGAGTTGTCATGCCGGCCCCGATTTTGGGCGGAGCCGGCATGAGTCTATCGGCTTCGTTTAGTACCTTATTGCTGATTAGCGTCAATAAAAACACAATTTATATCGTCGCTACTCTCTAATTGGGTTGCGGGCGCTGCCCGCTTTAATGGCTATGTAATGGATTTTTCTTATCTTGAATTGTAGCGATCCACGGAATCCTGCTGAATTTTAACAGCCTTTTCGATATTCATATTCTTAATGCTGTCCACAAACTTATCAAAGTTTGAAAGGGGCTCCTGACCAATAATAAACTTAAGCGTCATCTCATCCACATAGGTTTGGATATCAGCCATCAGGATGGCATATTGGTTGGCTTCCTCGGCGGTTAAGGTGTTGGGAGGCATAAGTATTTTGGAATCGCCGGTCTTCCAGTTTGTCTGGATGAGAACCTTCTGATCCGTGTTGAGGTTGACCTGCTCATAGAAGCCGATATGCCTTGCATAAGGAAAGTTGATGGGGCCAAGGGCGTAACGGGCAATGGCTTCTTCCTGGCTGTAGCCCTGTGTGTTGTTCATGACAAGATCGGTGAGCATGGGCTTTCCGTCCTTCATCTCATAGCTCTCGCCCTCAATGCCGTAGGTTGCCAGTAAGGAGCCTTCCTCGGAGTAGAAATAATCCAGCCAGCGCATGGTCTCCTCAGGATACTTGTTGGAAGAGGTGATGGCGGTGGAGCGCATATTCTTGTTTTTATCGTCAATAAGGCTCTGATAGCCGTCCGGCCCTACAAGGTAAGGTATGGAATCCAGATTGGCCTGAGGGTTTTTCTCAATAAGAGCTTCTCTTTGCATGGTGAGCCCGGAGCCCATGGAGCCAATGGTGGATGCCGCATCCTCATTGAGAATCTTGGCGTCTCTGCTCTCAAGCACCGCGAAATCGCTGTTGATAAGGCCCTCGCCGTACCATTTGTTCATGGTCTCCAGATAGGTCCTGTATTCGGGAGTAATTGGCCCGTAAACCACGGCGCCGTCGCGCATGTGCATATTTTGTCTGGTTCCGAAGGAGCCTGCCAATGCCTTTGTAGCGGTAAGGGACTTGTCGTCGGCAAAGGGAATAATATCGGATTTGCCGTTAGGCTTTTGATCCCTTAGGGCTGTAAGCACCTCGTACATTTCGTCAATGGTTGTAGGAACGGACTTTCCAACCTTTTCCACCCAATCCAGACGCATGTAAGGTCCTTTAATTTGAAATTCCTCGATTTTCATGGTATCGGGATTATAGTTGAAGTTAGCCACGCGGAAATTAATTCCGTTATCCAGCTTAGTGCTCTGGAAGAAGGCCTCGTTCTGAGCCATAATCTTCATGTAATTGGGCATGTAGGTGGACAAATCCTGATCCGTGATGGGAATAATGATACTGTCCCTGAGAAGGGCCTCGGCGCCGCCCTTGGCAGACTCAAAAACCCAGTTGATCATGTCGGGCAGATCCCCGGAAGCAACCATCAGGGCAAACTGCTCGTTGCCTCCCGTAGGATGAATCCATTCAATATGGATATTGGTCAGCTCCTCAAATTTCTTAAAGGCTTCCACCTCGTTATAGGTGGACATGGTAGCGGACATGGCGCCGTTAATGTTGCAAAAGTATTCCAATGTGATTTTTTCCTTGGCAATGGGAAGACTTAAGTCAACCGCCTCTCCTCCCCCCGGTGTAGTGGCGGCAGCCGAAGGCGTTGCGCTTGGCGAATTGCCCGGCTGGTTTCCTGCCGGATTGGATCCACATGCTGTCAGCAGGTTCCCGGCGACCATCACCGCCATGGCCATGGCCATTACTTTTGCACCCATGCTTTTCTTCATAATGGATGTTCCCCCTTTAATCATTATTTGTTAATTCGGGAAACCCGGTTAAGGGCTTTCCCATTTATCACAAACACAACTCTAGCCGGTTTTAAAATGTTATTCAATGTTCAATTCCAGAGAAAGCAGTGCTCATACAGGTCTCCAAAAAGTGTTTTTTATGATCAAAAACTGTTTTTTTAAGTTCAGGACCTTGATTTTAACATGAAACAGGCATAAGCACACCTGAAAAAACTTTAAGCCGCCCTATCTAACCC
>JAEXPO010000090.1 GCA_023446675.1 Bacillota bacterium
CAATACGGGCCGGGAGGACAAAAGCCCCCGGGTATAGGGATGAAGGGGATTGTCAAATAACTCCTCGGCAGAGGCCTTTTCAACAACCCTCCCGGCATACATAACAAGCACCTCATCCGCCATTTCAGCAATAACGCCCAGATCGTGGGTGATAAAAAGAACGCCGGTACGGTACTTTTCCTTTAATTCAGAAATAAGCTCCAGCACCTGGGCCTGAATGGTAACATCCAATGCTGTGGTCGGCTCGTCGGCAATTAAAAGCTCCGGATTACACAAGAGGGACATGGCAATCATCACACGCTGTCGCATGCCTCCGCTCAGCTGGTGGGGGAATTCCTCCGAAACCTTGTCGGGCCGGGGAATTCCTACCTGCTCCAGCATTGCCACGGCGATTTCCCTGGCCTCGTTTTTCTTTTGTATGCCTTTATGCAGAGCCAATACCTCTCTTAATTGAAAGCCTATGGTGAATATGGGATTCAGCGCTGTCATGGGCTCCTGAAATATCATGGCTATACGGTTCCCGCGTATTTTTCGCATTTGAGCATCCGTGTAATTAAGGAGATTGTCGCCTTTATAATCGATCCTGCCGCTGAGCTCCGTTCTTTTTTTATCCAGAAGCCCCATTATGGAAAGGGAGGTAACCGATTTTCCGCAGCCGGACTCCCCCACTATCCCCAGAACCTTCCCTCTTTGTATAGAAAAATCCACGCCGTTAACGGCGGTGACTGTTTTTCCGGAGGACTTGAATTTTGTGACCAGGTTTTCTACTTGTATAATCGTATCACTCACATTTACCCTCCTCCTTAGCTCATTTTTGCATCAAAGGCGTCTCTTAGGCCGTCTCCAAAGAAATTTATGGATAATATGGTAATAAAAACAGCTGTTCCGGCCGGTACCCACAGCCACCAATACAGGCTTAAAGCCCTGAGGCTTTGGGCTGCCGCCAGCATATTTCCCCAGCTTGCCTGAGGAGGAGTAACACCCAGGCCCAAATAGCTCAGACCCGCCTCCGACAGAATTCCCTTCGCAATACCAAGGGTAGCGTAAACAATGACCAGTGCAAAGGTGTTGGGCAGTATATGCTTGGCAATGATTTCAAAGCTGTTCAGCCCCAAAGCCCTGGCTGCCTCTATGTATTCCCTCTGTCTAAGGGATAATACCTCCGCCCTTACGATGCGGCAGATAGTGGTCCAGTTTAAAAATCCGGATATGAGCATAATGTTCCATATGCCGGAGCCCCAGATAGCCGCCACCGTAATGGCGATGACATAAAAAGGAAAGCACATGAAGATATCGGTTGTTCTCATAATAATGCCGTCTACGGTTTTACCGAAATAACCGGCTATCGCTCCTAAAAGTACACCGAAAAAGGCCGATATTCCGGTTGAAATTAAACCGACGCTTAAGGATACCCGGCCTCCGTATAAAAATCGGGTAAAGACATCCCTCCCCAGCTCGTCGGTTCCCAGCCAATGCTCAGAGGAAGGAGGCTGATAGGTATTAAGTAAATTCTGGGCGGCCGGATCGTATTTTGTGATAAAGGGCGCGCAGACAGCAGCCAATGTAAAAAGACTTAAAACAATTAAGCCGAATACGGCTAACTTATCTTTCCGAAGGCGCTTCATCCCAGCCTTTAACAAGGAGGTGCCGCTGTCCTGCCGCTTCGTTGGTGACATTAATTCATACCTCCCGTTTATGAGTTATAACGAATTCG
The DNA here is from genome assembly GCA_023446675.1 of Bacillota bacterium. Lineage (GTDB taxonomy): Bacteria > Bacillota > Clostridia > DSM-8532 > DSM-8532 > DTU059. Next base: position 1,715 of record JAEXPO010000090.1, read on the forward strand.
GGGATCAATAATTCCGTACAGAATATCCGCCAGCAGGTTAGCCAGCAGAATGCAAATAGACAAAAACAGAGTGCCCGATACAATAAGAGGATAATCCCTGTTGCTTACTGCCTGATACAGAAGGTTTCCCATACCGGGCCATACAAACACCGTTTCAATGAGGACGGTTCCCGACAGCAGGTGTCCCAGGGACATGGCGATGAGGGTTGTGATGGGTATCAGAGTATTTCGAAAGGCATGGAGACGGATAACAATAGTGTTGGCCTGCCCCTTGGCCCTGGCGGTTCTTATATAATCCTGCCCCAATACCTCCAGCATGGCGGAACGGATATAGCGCACCATGGAGGCGGTCTGGGTACAGGTAAGAACCAAAAGCGGAAGAAGCATATGCCTGAAAATATCAACAGCTCTGGCCCACCCCGTATAATTGGCTCCTGTTGTTTCAATGCCGGACACCGGCAGAAGCTTTAAATCAATGGACAGCCATTTAATCAGTGCCAGCGCCAGAAAAAAGGCCGGAAGAGAAATCCCTATTAGGGATAAAACGGACAAAATGTAATCGGTAAAGGTTCTTCTTTTTACCGCGGCGAGGATTCCCAGAAAAATAGAAAGAAACGTGCTGGCAGCCAGAGCGGTGACGGACAAAAGGGCGGTATTTCCGATACGCCTGCCGATTACGTCGGTAACCGGCTCGGCATATCGGATGGAGTAGCCCAGGTTGCCCTGGAGAACATTGCCCACCCATTTAATATATTTTACAGGCAACGGATCATAGTAGCCTATCTTTTGCAGCTGCAGCTCCTTTTCCTCCGCCGGAAGGCCCGACTCAACCATGTAGGCGTAAGGATCCCCCGGGGCGGTATGTATCAGGGCGAACAGGATCATTGAGAGTCCAATGAACACAGGAATCAGCACAAGCACCCTTTTTATTATATATTGCTTCATGAGCGGACAGCCTGCCTTTCAAACCCTTAATCGCCGATATCCCAATTTTCAACCCCGTCATAGAAGGAATAGGTTGTTACATTAATGTTTTTTACCTTGGGGTTAATAATGGTGAAGCGTTCCCAATTGTACAGGTAGATAACAGGTAACTCGTCATTCAGTATGGTTGCAACCTCCTGGTAAAGGGGTGTGCGTACTTCATAGTCCAGAGAGGTAAGGCCTTTGGATAAAAGCGTGTCAACCGTTGGATTGGAGTACTGGGAATGGTTATTGCTTCCCCCTGTTCCAACATTTTGGGTTACGTCGGCGTCGGCCCCGAAGCCGTTGCCCAGAAGAGCCAGCTGGAAATTATCAGCCTTTCTTTCCTGAAGGATGGATGTAAGGGTTGCAAATTCAACAAGCTCAAGCTTCAAATCAATACCGATTTCCTTGAAGTTTTGCTGTATAACCGCTGCCGCCCCTTCTCTGGCTTTATTTCCGGAGGGATAAATCAGGGTAAATTGAACAGGCTTGCCATCCTGGTACAAAACGCCGTTCTTGTACTCAAGGCCCACCTTGGTTTGTAATAGATCCAACGCTTTTTCGGGGCTATAGGCATAATCGTTCAGCGCCTCGTCACCCGGATAGGCAAAGAACTCTTTTGTATAAATGGTATTGGCCACATTTCCATAGCCGTAAATGAGGGATGCGACAATCCCCTCTCTATTAATGGCATAGGCCATAGCCTGCCTGAAATCCTTGTTTGACAACAGCGGATCGTTAAAATTAATGACCATATGCTGATAGGCGTTTAGAAGATTGCTTCTAACCTCAAAGCCCGCATCCTCATAAATCTTGATATCATCCGGATTCAAGGACTCCACACGCATAATATCCAATTCGTTATTGAGAAGCTGAGCCTGGGCAGTATCCGGATTGACTACCTGAATAATAATCTTGTCAAGCTTTGGAGTACCTTCAAAATAGGCTTCATTCTTTACAAGAGTGGTGTATTGATCCGCCTTGTACTCCTGCAAAATAAACGGACCGGTTCCTATCGGGTTTTGCAGAAGATCGGTTCTTTGCTCAACCTCCGCCACAGGAACGTCCTTCCATATGTGCTCTGCAATAATGCTGATGGTTCGGCCTATTTTCTCAAAAAAGGACGCGTAAACCTGTGAGGTAGTAATGGCTATGGTGTATTCGTCAATAACATCAATGCCGGAAAAATGCTCCGCCGTTCCGTTATATACCTCGTCAAAGCCAGCGATTTGCTTAACATAGGTCGAATTTAAGCCCGTGTAGCTCTTATCGGCCATAAATTCCAGAGTAAAACGAACATCCTCCGCGGTGAAGGGCTCGCCATCCGACCAGGTTATATTCTTATTCAAATAAAAGGTAATGGTTTTGGAATCCTCCGACACCTTCCAGCTCTCAGCCAGGTTAGGCTGCAGATTGGCTTTGGCATCAACAGACACCAGGCTCTGAAATATCAGGCTGTTGATATAACCCGTATAATCATCGTTGGAATATAAGGGATTAAATTTACCGGTAGGGGCGCTGATGGAGCCTAGACGGATAATTTTTTCCTCATCTTGCCCAGTGGTACCCGACGTGCTGGGTGTGGGCGTTGCGGAGTTGCCCGGAGTACCGCTGTTCGTGTTATTGGCGCTCGTGCTTCCGCAGCCCGTAAGAGCCGATACGGCCAAAAATGCTGTTAACGCTAAAGAAATCCATTGTCTTTTCATATTGCTTCTCCATTCTGTTGTTTTCACTGACGGATTATTAATAAAAATATGTTTATTAAACATATAAGATTACTAAGATATGAAAATTACTATACCCTATGACAACATAGTTGTCAATATAAAAAACAGGTGTGGTACCGAAATAAGCAACAGATATCTGTCAAAGGGTAAAAAAATCCGTCCTGCCTGTAAGCGTTTATCTTACAGGCAGGACGGATTTCCTATAGCTATGTCAACGGGATTCAAATTCCCGTTAAAAAACAATTAAGCCCCGATGCGTACCATCGAGGCTCAATAGGGCTTAACTTTCTTATCCAGCGCTTTTCCGAAGCTATGCCAGGAATTTCGTATCCTGCCCCGCATTTCTTCGTCCAGCGTGCTTTCAATGACACTGTTAAGCTGTTTCCTCATTTGATGGTACTCTTTGACATCAAATTCTTCTTTTTTCAGGAGCTCATCCATCTCCTCCAGCCACTCTCTGAGATACTCAAGTCCCATGTACTCCTTAGTGACCTTTTTCTTTAAATGGGCAATGACAAGCTTTACGGCTTTTCTCTTGACCTCTGCGTCATCCAAACGCTTTTCAGTTTGGTTGGATTCTTTAAGTGACATTATGCCCCCTCCTTTAATCAATAGTTTACATCATTCTACAACATGAATCAATGTTTCCCAATTAAGAAAAAATACGTTAATTAAAACTTAAGAATTTTGCAAAAACAAGCTGAACAACCGGATAACCTGAACACAGCTGCAAAACCGTAATCAATAGGCTCCGGCTAAAAGAAAGAATTAATTATGCGAGATTCAAATGCGCGTTAATAGGTAATGAGTTTTTTGCCGTTGAGATTGTCCTGGTTAACCAAGTCTGCTTTGCCATCAGGAATGACGATGGTCATAGGATCGCCGTCGCTGACATACATTCTTGAGGCAGTCATCTTTGGCAGCCACCAGGTTAGATCGCACTCAACGGCTATCTTGCCTTGGGCGCGAATTCGGCTTACGTACATGGGATTGTACTTCACGGCAATGGATGGCACCGTAGGGTTGGCGCCGACTGCCATTATGTTTTCATGGTAATAGGCGGTGCCATTGTATTCTCCTGAGCGCAGAAAGAGTCTTAAGGCTTCATTGGAAGGCCTGCTTCCATAGGGCAATGCCAGGGAGTAAAACTTAAGGCTTGGTAAGATTTCAAAGGCTGCTTCCTGATTTTTTCCCATAGCTTCCTGTATGGAGGCTTCCGTATTTTTTGCCTTATTAAAGTCAACATGGCCCCAGGTA
>JAEXPO010000140.1 GCA_023446675.1 Bacillota bacterium
GTTTAAGTGTGTTTAAGTGTGTTTTTTAAATACCGTGTATTTGACTTGCGCTATTTTTAAGTGGGTTGCATTTTAAGTTCATTTGTTTAAGTACGCTGTATTTTAAGTGCATAGTTATAGGCAGCGACAAAGCTATGTTCTCCGGCCTTGCCCTGATAAGCGATATCAAAAGCGGTGCCGTGATCCACGCTGGTTCTCACCGCCTCCAGCCCTAAGGAGACATTGACGCCGCCGTCAAAATCAAGCAGCTTCATGGGAATATGCCCCTGATCGTGATACATGCACACAACCGCGTCAAAGCCGCCCCTGGCCGCTTTCAAAAAAACTGTGTCCGGAGCCACGGGGCCTGTGCATAAAAACCCCCGGGCGACCGCCTCCTCCACCGCAGGCTGAATCTCGTCCTTTTCCTGTGTTCCGAAAGCGCCTCCCTCACCGGCATGGGGGTTGAGGCCGGCCACGGCGATTCGCGGATTTTTAATAAAGCGGCTAAGGGCATTATGGGTCAGCTCAATCACCTCCAGAACCCGCTCCTTTTTTACACTTCTTATGGCATCCTCAAGGGCTGCATGGGTGCTGACGTGGGTTACGGTAAGCTTCTCCGAAGCCAGCATCATGGTATAGGAATCCTGACGGCAAAGCTCGGCAATAAGCTCCGTATGGCCGGTAAAGCCAGGATCCCTCAGGCGTATGGCTTCCTTGTTCACCGGCAGGGTGGTCATGGCGCTAAGGCTTCCGTCAAGACACATTTTTGTCGCCCTCACCACATAGGCTCTGGAGGCAGCCGCCACCTTTTCCGAAATTTTACCGGGTGTAATGTCCTCCTTAGTTAGAAGGCCCTCGTCCAGTACATTTAAAAAATCCCCTTGCTTCTCACTGAGGTTTTTGATTCCCCTTAAGGACACCCCGTACCCAAGTCTGCCGTTGCAGTAATCCATAACGGAAAAATCACCAAGAACAATATAATCGCCCTGTATTTTACCGTCTTTTACAGCTTTCAGAATAATTTCCGGGCCGACGCCATTCCCGTCGCCCATGGTAATACCTATCATACCTGCTCTCCTTCTATTTGAGTCATATTTACGATGGCCTCCGGCGATCCCAGCCCCCCTGACTTTGTAATAAGCCGAAAGGGCCTGCCCTTATAGCTGGCCCTACTGACAGGAATCCCCGCCTCAATCTCATTCCGGGCCACTACATGGCTGATTTTAAGGCCATCCAGCACCGCCTCGCACATATCCCCGCCGATAATGCCCAGGGTGCCCACCTCGTAACGGTCCATGAGAAAAGCGGACAGAAGGCTGAAAAACCGGTAAATGCGATGGTGCAGCCCGTCCCTGGCCATACCCGTCTGCTGCCAGAAGGCATTGGACCATTGAATGTCCTCCTCTTTTTCCGCGGTGCAGACAATAAAAGGCACGCCGGACGCCATCTGCCGTACAGCCTCCCTGGCAAGCTGCTCCAAAAGCCCTGTCCAATCCTCTGAAATAAGCATGACGGGCGTGACCATAAACAGCCGGGCACCGGAATGACGGGCTTTCTCAAGCTGGGCAAAGCTGATAGCATTTGCCGTTCCGCAAAAAACAAGAGTGGCTTTCCTGACCTTTAAAGCCTGGGGCTCCCGGAGGGTAAAGGGCAGCAATTCGGGCAGGACGGCGGCAAAGCCGGCACAGCCGCTTGTAACAGAAAGGAGGTTCCTCTCCATTAAGGCGGCCCCGATTTTAACCATGTGCTCCTGTGAATCACAATCAAAGACAATAACGTCATAGCCGCTCCCAGCCTTGAATTCCGAAAGCCCGTCCATGGAAACCTGTTTAATTTTAAGGCTTCCCCGGGTATTAATAATGGCTGCAACCTGACTGCCTGTCATGGGATTTCGCGGGTCCCTGGCAAAAACCGATTCCTCCAAAAGTGACCCGTTGACATATTGCTTTCCATCAACAGTTGTCCGGCCTGATTCGGGAAAGGCGGGTACAAACAAAATGGGCATTTGGCACATATCCCGTACAGCCTCGTACACGGCCTCAATATTCCCCCTCAGCGCGGAATCCGTTTTAATGTACAGGTGGCACCGGCTTAAGGAAAGCCGCGTCCACAGGGCGCATGCCATGTCATAGACCCTGTCCCTGTGCATATGGCGGCAGTTCATATTGACCACCACCACCTCCTGCTTATCCGCTTCCTCGGGCCAGGACTCCAGCACAGGCTCGTGGCGGACAAAGACATAGGTAGGGATGTTGCATTTAGAAAACCTTACGGCAGTATCCATTGCTCCCGTAAAATCATCTGCCAGAATGACAAGCCTCATTTCCTGTTCTCCCCTTATCTTGCTATACTCTTTTTAGCTTCACGGACTTGCCGGATCTCCCGGGCTTCTTTCCCTGAACTGGCCCGGTGTAATGCCTTCCTTTTTCTTGAATGCCCGGATGAACACGGCGCTGTTTGAAAAACCAATTTCTCTGGTAATGGCATCCAGTGTTTTGTCCGATTCTAAAAGCAGCTCCTTGGCCCTGGCAATTCGCAGGGATTCAATATATTTCATAACCGGAATTCCCGCTTTTTCCTTGAAGTAATGGGAAAGGTAATTCTGGGTGATGGTCACCGCATCGGCAATGGAGGCAATGCAAATCTGCTCGTTGGTGTAATTCCTGCCAATATGCTCCATAATGCTGTTTAAGAGCTCGTCGTTTTTGCTCTTGGTCCGGTTGTTCACAAACCGGCATATTTCGACGATAATTTGACGTATTACGGTATACATTTCATCCACGGTCTGGCAGTCTATCAATTCCTTCTCAATATTGAAGCCCGTATGAAAGACATTGTCCAAATCGATTTTCAGCTCGTTGGACATTTTCAGCACCGTGCTGATGATATCGAAAAAAAGGCATCGGGAGTATTTTATGGGATGGCTGTTCTTTTTGAAGTTATTTACAAATATTTCCTCCAAAATGTCCAGCGCCTGCTTTTCATTACCCACCGTTACGCTGTTGATGAGCTTGTACTCCATATAAA
>JAEXPO010000173.1 GCA_023446675.1 Bacillota bacterium
ATCCAGAGTATAGGCCACAACAATACGGCCCAGGCGCTCTTTTAGATCCGATAAATCCGAAGCAAGGCATAAAATAGCCATAACCTCTGAAGCCACGGTTATCTGAAAGCCGTCTTCTCTTGGAAAACCGTTGGTTTTGCCGCCCATACCCACCACAATCTGCCTAAGAGCCCGATCGTTCATATCCATGGCCCTTTTCCATACAATACGCCTGAGATCGATACTAAGGGTATTGCCCTGATGGATGTGGTTGTCTATGGCGGCAGACAGAAGATTATTGGCAGCCGTAAGGGCATGCATGTCTCCCGTGAAGTGAAGATTGATATCCTCCATGGGGACCACCTGAGCGTAGCCTCCGCCTGCCGCACCGCCCTTGACCCCCATAACAGGACCCAATGACGGCTCCCTAAGTGCTATGACAGCCTTTTTCCCTAATTTCCCCATGGCCTGCCCCAGGCCGATGGTGGTGGTGGTTTTTCCCTCCCCCGCGGGAGTGGGATTAATGGCTGTCACCAAAATAAGCTTTCCGTTCGGCTTATCCTTCAACTCATCAAGAAAGCCATCCTTGATTTTTGCCTTGTAGTCGCCATACAGCTCAAGCCAGCGGCGTTCCACCGAAAGCTTTCTCCCCACCTCTTCTATGGGGATAAGCCGTGCCCCCTGGGCTATTTCAATATCCGTCAGCATAGTGAATCTCCTTGCAAAGCTGGAAATGTGAATTTGCTCCTGATTGAGCGATTATTTACTTATTTTATCTTTGTATCTTATAAAGTACAAGGGGCTAAGGCTCTTTTACAATTTTTCTTTAAATTGGGCTTGACAGCATTCTAGCACTCTGGTTATAATATTTATTTTGGTTGACAAGCCTCGACATTCTATGCTATAATTTTTAAAGTGATTGTTGAGGTGGTCTTTATGGATAATTCTTCTATAACCCAAATCAGACGAGAGCTGGAAGGCTGTATTGGCAAGCGTATTCAGATAAAAGCCAACAAGGGCCGAAAAAAAGTATTTATCAAAGAAGGCATCGTTGAAAACGCCTATCCAAGCATTTTTATCGTCCGTTTTGAAAATGATATCAATGCCTCTCGCAAAGTTTCCTACAGTTATACCGACATTCTTACCCGAACCGTAGAAATCAAAATCGTTCCAGTTGCTGTCAATCATATGGTTAGCTGAGTCCTTTTTTGGACCTTATCCTTGTGACGAATATTTGCAGCCTTTTTCTCTGTTAAATGGAATAAAAGCGCTAAGCTTTCATTCATTTATAGTGTAAGGGCTGTTTTTATTTTATGCCCGGTATGCCTGTCATACATTGCATAAGCCCGGCATATCAATAGGAATGAAGGATGAGGGTTAAAAAGAGGAGGTCCAAGATTAAAGATGGAGCTGTTGAAAAGACCGGTAAGAACCTACCGAACAATTGAAATAAGACAGACCGAGGAATTGTTTGAAAACAGCATTATCGTGCCGGACAGCAAACCCGATGTAGGGGCTGTTCTGGTCTCGGATGCAGAGTGCTTTGTCACCGGCGTGGAAAAATCGGGAAGAATGGTGGAAGTCAGCGGAGAAATAAAGTATCGAATCCTTTATTGCTCCGACACACCTGACAGAAGACCTGAAAGCATCGTTGCCCGTTTCCCCTGGTCCGTCTCCTGCCCCAAGCCGAAGACGGAGGGTGAAATAGGGGTGTTTGCACGCTGCCGCTGCCAGCATACCGAAGCCAATGCCGTTAATGGCAGAAAAATAGTGGCACGCACCGTAACGGCTTTATTGCTTCGGTTCTACGAAATTAAAAGCGACGAGCTGGGCAGAGAAATCTCCGGCGAAAATGTTTTTCTAAAAACCAACACCGTGAATATCGTATCCCTTAAGGACAACGCCAACGCAGTTTCCAAGGTATCAAACACCCTGGCGCTGCCTAACGGAAGCCCGGCGATAAAGGAAATTCTTTACTCCAGAGTAAATCTGGGTTCTCCCGAGGTTAACAGCAGAGAGGAAGAGCCTGAGGTTGAAGCCAAAGGAACGCTTTACCTGCTCTATCAGGGCGATAACATGGAAAACAGCCTGGAAACGGTGGTACTGGAGTTCCCTGTTAAGCTGGACCCCAATGTCAACGCCGGTAATGACGGCTCCCTTTTCATGTCCACAGGCCTTAAGAGCTGGGATATTGATATCCTTGAGGACAACGACGGACTTAATACTCAGGTTGCAGTGGTACTTGAAGTGGAAACCGACACCCAGGCAATGGTAAATGAAGAAGAAACAGTTATTGATGATGCTTATTCCCTGGATTATGTACTTACCCTCAATAAGGCATCAAAGAGCCTGGTTACCGACGAAAGGGAGCTTGCAGACAATCATGAGGCAAGAGGCCGCATCCGGCTTGATACGGATAATGCACGGCTGGAAGAGGTTCTCATGGTTTGTGCTTCCGAGCGGGGACTTACCACCCGGCTCAATGAAAACAAGGTGGAAGCCCAGGGAACAGTAGGTGTGGATATCGTTTTCATTTGCCAGGGCGAAAACAGGGAGCTGAAAAGTCAGATGACCGAGCTTCCTTTGGCCCACAGCTTCAATCTTCCGGAGAACGGCAACTGGCAGGTCGTTGAAGCCTGCTTCTACATTGATGATGTGAACTTTGATATCAGCGGCTCCGATTCCGTGGAAGCATCCATTAAGCTTAAGCTTAAGCTGAGGGTAGCCCGGACGGAGGAAGTGCTTTCCACCGACAGCCTGATTCCCAACAAAGACGACAACAGCACTAAGCGGGCTCCCATAACACTTTACTTCTCACAGCCCAATGACAGCCTTTGGAGCATAGCCAAGCATTATCGCATTCCCCCCGGAAGGCTTGCTCAGGAAAATGGGCTGGAAGCGGATGTCAGGCTGGAGGCTGGAAAACGCTTGTTTGTAGTAGGATAGAGCCATGTATTTTTTTCTGGTTGGGAGTGCCTGAAACTGCGCGTTCAGGCACTCTTTATTGCACTTTTTTTGTTTTTTGTATATAATATACCATGTGCGTCCAAAACCTGTTGAGCAACGATTTATAGGCTTCATTAAATGATTTCGCAGCCATATGACGTGCAGTGAGAATTGTTACTTCACCCTTGAGCCTTCAGGGTGAAGGTATAAATAGATAAGAGGTGCTTATGAGCGAAGTGACCGTGCGTACGCCGGCAAAAATAAATCTGTCACTGGATGTTACCGGGCGCTTGCCTAACGGCTACCATATAGTGGAAATGATTATGCAGTCCGTAGGCCTCTATGACGATGTACGGGTAGTAAAACGAGAGGAGGGCCTGTCCCTTTCATGTTCAAGCCGGGATATCCCTACGGACTCCGGAAATATTGCCTGGAAAGCGGCAGAGGTTTTTTTTTCAGCTATCCAGGAAAAGGGCGGGGCGCATATTGACATAACAAAGCGGATTCCTGTGGCAGCCGGGCTTGCGGGAGGAAGCAGCAATGCAGCGGGTGTGCTTATAGCCTTGAACCGTTTGTATGGACAGCCTCTTTCTCTCTTTAAGCTTACGGCGCTTTCCAAATCGCTGGGAGCCGATGTGGCCTTCTGTTTCAAGGGGGGAACGCAGCTCGCAAGGGGGATTGGGGATCTGCTTATGGTTCTGCCCGGTTTTAGGGATGTTAACGTGGTTCTAGTAAAGCCGGATTTTTCAGTGTCCACGCCCTGGGTTTATAAGAACCTCAAATGGGACAGTGTCTCGGACAAACCCCATACCTCAGCACTTATCAATCAACTGGAGGAATTTGATGTCCACTCCCTGGCGGAGGGCATGCGTAATGTGCTTGAAAGCGTAACCGTTAAGGCATATCCTGAGCTGGCGGATATAATGGTGCAGTTTAAACGCCTGGGAGCGCTGGGAAGCCGTATGAGCGGCAGCGGTCCAACGGTTTTCGGAATTTTTAACGATGAGTCCTCGGCATTTCAAGCTGCTGAGAATTTTAAAAAACGCTATAACAAGGTTTTTCATGTCAAAACCATTAATCAAGGAGTGGAATAGGCCCGGAGCAAGCAGAACTTCCCCGGCCCGTTTTCGATATGAAAGGAACGTGACTTAGATGTTTAAGGTACCAAAGCTCAAACTGGACAGTTATCAGCCCTTGCGCGACGTTATTTTTGAGACCTTGAGAAAATCCATTATAAGCGGAGACATAAAACCCGGCGAAAGGCTCATGGAGGTATCCCTGGCCGAGCAAATGGGAGTGAGCCGCACACCGGTCCGAGAAGCCATACGAAGGCTTGAGGCGGAGGGCCTCGTGACCATGATCCCCCGAAAAGGCACTCACGTGTCCGAACTGTCGGTAAAGGATATTATGGACGTACTGGAGGTTCGCGCCGCTCTGGACAAGCTGGCTACCGGGCTTGCCGCCAAACGGATTCAGCAGGCTCAGGTAAAAGCTTTGGAAAGCATTCACCGGCAGTATATCAGCTGTGTGGAGAAAGATAATCTTGAGGGGGCCATTCGAAAAGACGTTGAATTCCATGACTCCATTTATGCAGCCTGCGGAAACACCCGCCTTGTAAGTGTGGCCTCAGCCCTGAGGGAGCATTCCTACCGCTTTCGGGTTATTTACTTAAAGGATGTGCAAATCGCCGAGAACGTGGAAGAAGAACATACCCAAATGCTCAATGCCCTCAGGGACGGTAACGTGGATCTTGCTGAAACACTTGCTCAGACGCATATCCATCATCAGATGGAAAGTATTATCCGTGAGGTGAATTCCGGCGTTCAGGGGGTTGATGGATGAGAGCCGATAAAGGAAGGCTTTTAAGGATCAGCCTTTGCATTCTGTGCTTTGCCGTTATTGTTGTAGGAACCCAAAAATACGGGCCCGGTGTTACCCATGATTCTGTGGCCTATCTCTATACAGCTGACCATTTTGCCAGGGGTGAAGGCATGCCCTATTTCGGGTATACCAGCCCCTTTGTCCAATGGCCTCCCCTTTTTGCGGCCCTTTTGGCACCCTTTGGGCAGGAAGGCGCTGTGGAAGCCTCGCGATGGTTTAACGCCCTTTTTATGGCGCTGGCCCTATTTATAACAGGGGAAACCCTCCAAAGAAAGTTGAAGCACGGAGTAGTACCAGTAGTTTTTACAGGTATGGCTCTTTTAAGCTTTCCGCTTGTAAAGATGGCATTTTTTGTATGGTCGGAGCCTCTTTTTTTACTCCTTACAGCAGGTGTTTTTCATCTGCTGTTTACAGCGGACTGGAATAAGGGAAGGCTTGCTCCCGTTCTGGGCATGGCGCTGCTGTCTGCTTTAGCCTGTCTTACCCGCTACGTGGGTGTGGTTCCTGTGGCCTCTGTCTGTATCTTTTTATTGCTGGCTCTGCCCGGCTGGAAAAAAAAATGGGGCTATACCTTCCTGTATGGGCTGATTTCCGTTGTCCCCACCCTTGTCTTCCTGGTCCGAAATGTTATTTTGTCCGACACCCTGGTTGGTATGCGAAGCCCTTCCGGCATCAGTATGCTTACCAATACCTGGCGTGCCCTTAAAACCGTATTAGCTTGGATTATTCCCCCTTTTATGGGAAAGGAAGGGCTTTTAGGTTTGGTTCCGGCATTGGTTTTTATGGGTCTTATGGCAGTTCTCTTCCTTGGGGCCTTAAAGGAAAAGGAGAGGTTTAGCCGTGTCCTTTTTATGGCCTCCTACGGTGTTTTTTACTCCCTGTACATGATTGTATCCGCCAGCCGGGTCGCCTTCGATCCCATTGGCGACAGATATATGATTCCCGTCCTTCTGCCCCTGTTTTTTCTTTTGGCGGAGCTTTTGGACTGGGCGCTTTCCTATGCCGAAACGAACAAAACCCTTGTATCTAAGGCCGGGTTGGGGCTTTTTGTTCTGCTGCTCGCAGGAAGCCTTGTTTCCAATGCGTCCCTCTTTTTGTCTTCCATTAAGGACAGCATAGAAAAGGGAGCGGGAGGCTTTAATGCGGATAGCTGGAAGGAGCATGAATTTCTTTCCTATGAAGGGTTTTTTGCCGACAGTGACATGATCTACAGCAATAATCCTGCTGCAGTGCAGTATTTAACCGGCCGGGAGAGTCATTATACCCCCAAAAAATTTGGAATTCCTCTTTACGGATATGATGCCTTTTACAAGGAAAGCCTTAGTTATGAGCACCAGTATATTATTTGGTTTGGTTCTGAAGCCTCTGCCACTGTTTATACACCCTCGGAGCTCTCCGATTCCTTTAAAATAGAAGAATTGGCCAGGGGCAGTGGTGTAGTGCTTTACCGGATGGATAAGGAGACCCTTCCATGAAAAAAATAATGCTGATTCTAAAGGCCATGCGCCCTAAGCAATGGATTAAGAATGTCTTTTTGTTTCCCGCCGTACTTTTCTCAAAGGAATTTCTAAACCCCGGGGATCTTCTTCAGGTTTTTATGGGCTTTCTTTTGTTTTGCGGAGCATCAGGAGCCGTATACCTTGTGAATGATATTATTGACAGGGATAAGGACAGGCTGCACCCCAAAAAATGCCGAAGACCCATCGCCTCCGGCGAACTGGCGGTGAAGGAGGCCTGGCTGGCCGCCCTGCTGATCCTGGTTTGTGTGGGCGTGCTTGCCTTTGTTCTGTCTTTTCCCTTTGCAGTGGTTCTATGTGCCTACGTTGTCATTGTGTTTTTATACAGCACCGTACTTAAAAAACTGGCCATACTGGATATAATGGCCATCGCCGCAGGCTTTGTTCTACGCACCCTTGCCGGAGCAGTGGTTATTAATGTGACGCCCTCGCCCTGGCTTCTTCTGTGCACCTCTGTGCTCTGCCTTTATCTTGCGGCCAACAAACGCAATGCTGAGCTGGCAGTCATGAAGGAGGGTGCGGGAAACTATAAAGCCTCGCTTCAGGTATACACGCCCGCTTTTCTTAATCAGATTGTGACGGTATGCCTGTCCCTGTCCATTGTTCTGTACGCCTTATATACCTATTTCAGTGCTACTCCCTTAATGATGGCAACCACCGTATTTGTTATCTACGGTCTTTTCAGGTACCAGCTTCTCATCTCCAGGGGAGAGCCTGGAGACAGCATTGAGCTGGTGGTATTAAAGGACAAGCCTATTATTATTGACGCCATTCTATGGGCGATTACCTGCGTTCTTTTGGTTTGGCGTTTTTATTAAGGGTTCATTAAAGATTTTGTTGAGGGCTTATTCAATAGCTTTATTTGATGGGTTATATTAAGCTTGGGGCTAATTGCAGTAAGCGGTGGGGAGTCCCCGCTCATCAAGCTGTTCCGAAAGCGATTTATCAGCAAGAGCGTCAACAAGGAGGGATAAGAGATGCCCAAAAAAGAAAAACGAGGCTTATTTACCTTTCTTGCTTTATTTTTCATGCTTTACATGGTTTGTTTTTATGCTGTACAGCAAGGCGGCACTTACGCTATAACATCGACTACCCACAATGACAGGTTTTTTTCCATGGACGATGCCTACTATGTGCAGAATTTTTATTCGGTTAAGTGGGAGGATACCGGCCGTGTTGTGAAGCATCCCCTGTTTGTGGCCTTTGCCCACTATGCTGCGGTGGCGGAAAGTATGATATTGGGAGAGGTTTCTGTTGAGCTTCATTACCTGTTTGTCATAATGGGGCAGGTGCTTGCTCAAACCGTATCTCTTTTTTTCTTATTTAAAATACTTTATGACCATTACCGCTTAAACTTTTTAAAATCTGCGCTTTTAACAGGGCTTTATGGCCTTTCCTGCTCGTCACTTTTATTTATGCTTGTTGCGGAAAGCTATGCCTACAGCGGGCTTGTGCTTATTCTTGCCTGGTGGTGTATTTTAAATAAAAAGCCCACAGGGACAGTAATTACCGGAATACTGGCGGGAGGCATCACCATAACCAATTTCTTTATATGGGCGCTGATGGCTTTGTTTTATGGCTTGGATTTCAGCTTAAAGGACGGGCCTGCGGCTAAACGGAAGCTTCTTAACCTTTTCATAAAAAACTCGCTTCGAATTGGTGCGGCGGGAGTGGGGCTTTTAGTTACTATTGCGTTACTTCCCCTGCGACAAGCTTTTTTTGGGCAGCTTCAGGTTTTCCGATCAAGTCCTGCTAATTATCGGGATGCATTTCCGCTGTTTGAAGCTGTAAAAAATGTTTTTTATACCTTATTCGGTTCGCCGTTACAGTACATTGACACTGTCAATCAAACACCCTTTGGAGCTTATCCCGGAACGGCTGTTTCTTTTGTTCCCTCTGCCGGCTTGGTTCAAAGCGCTTTTATAGCGATCTGGATTGCTCTTCTCGCTATAGGAGCTTTTTACGGATTTAAAAAGGGGAGGCTTGCATGGGCGCCCTTGGCTGTCCTTGCTTTCAACCTGGGGCTGCACGGATTTATTCAGTACGGATTAAAGGAAGGCTTTCTTTATTCACTGCACCACCTTTTTGCACAAATACTGCTTGCAGCGATGGCACTTCATCCGGAAAATCCCCGGGCGGTTCGTTATGGGGCCATAATCTTTACATCTGCTTATTTTGCTTTTATAATCTTCATTAATTATATGGGGCTTACTGGATTGTTTTAGTTTCCAGTGTGATTGCAGGCTGGTAAGGAAATGAACTGAAAAAGTGTGAGCCCTGGGATCCAATTTATTTTATAGAAATAGATTAAGCTTATGAGACGAGAAGTTAAGAATATAATTATTATATATTGATATATTTGTAAAATTGTGTATAATTAGATTATGCGAACATTCAATACCGTCTTTACATCTTCTGGGGGCTGTGTTATTATTACTAATGCTGCAAAAAACGCAGTCAATCCTTGCTCTGCACAGGATGCAGGGCCAATAGTCCACGAGGAGGTGACAGGATTATGTCAAAGTACGAGACCGTTTATATCATTTCTCCTACTTTCGAGGAAGAGCAGGTGAAGGGCCTTGTTGAAAAATTCAGCGGCCTGGTTACACAGTACGGCGAACTCGAAAAGCTCGAGGAATGGGGCAGGAAGAAGCTTGCCTATGAGGTACAGGATCAGAAGGAAGGGTACTATGTGCTTATGAATTTCTCGGCTCAGTCCGAGTTTCCTGCCGAGCTTGAAAGAAATTTCAAGATTACGGAAGGCATTCTTAAGTACTTGATACTCAAGAAGGACGCTTGATTTTCGCAAATTAGCGAAAGCCATTAATTTGGAACAGGAGGCGTTTGTATGAACAAGGTCATTTTAATGGGAAGGCT
>JAEXPO010000204.1 GCA_023446675.1 Bacillota bacterium
TTTAAAATAGATGCTTTAATGTATGTATCGGGATTTCATCAGCGGTTCCCCTTGTTTGATTATTGTAGACCAAAAAGTTAACAGGAAAATAACAAAAGTATGAATATTTTGTAAACAGTTTAACAAATATATCCGTTATTTAATCTTTGCTTAACCTTTGCAACCCCTGTTCATCACCTCCAAATCCTTTATTTCATGGCTTTCAGCCTCTTTTGCCACTCTAAAACAACTCATCTGGCAATAAATTTCCTTTTAAGTTTCATTTAAGGTTCATTCAGTAGAATAATGCCATGAACAGCGGGACCCAATAGCAAAACTCTTAAGCCAATACTATTATCGACATAAAAAGAAAATTTTTAAAAGAAAGGGGACAATTTCATGGGAATTGAAGTCTTCAATCGTTATGAAAATAAATTTTTACTGGACACAGCGACCTTTGAAAAAGTCGTTGAACGGATACGTTATTATACGGAGCCTGATGCTTATTTGAAAGACCATGATTTTTACACCATAAGCAATGTTTATTACGATACGGCGGACGATTATCTTATATCCAAATCGCTTTCCAAGCCGGTTTATAAGGAAAAGCTCCGTCTGAGGGCATACGGTGTGCCGGACCCGGACGGAAAGGTTTATCTGGAAATCAAGAAAAAGGTAAAAGGCCTGGTGAACAAAAGGCGAACTCAGCTGAGGCTGAAGGAAGCCTATACTTTCGTCGAAACCGGTGAAATGCCTGAATTAAAGCCCTACATGAATAAACAGGTGCTCAATGAAATCACCTATTTGCTTTCTGTCTATAAGCCTGTACCCAAGGTTTATCTGGCCTATGACAGAAGAGCCTACTTCAGCAGGGAAAATCCGGATTTGCGTATTACCTTTGATACCAATATCCGAACAAGAAGGACGGATTTAAGACTTGAGCACGGGGACCATGGGGATATTCTCATGGACAGGGATCAGTGGCTCATGGAGATTAAAGCGGAAAGGGCATTGCCCATGTGGCTTTCAAGACTACTTTCCGAATACAAAATATTTCAAACAAGCTACTCCAAATATGGGAAAGAATTCGAAAACCGGATAACCGGTTCAGAAAAATGGAAGGGAGTGTATATACCATGCTGGATTTCCTCTTCAGTACAGAAGCAGCAAGCAGCACAATTACTTTAACAACAGCCCTGGTTACTATGCTGACAGCACTTTTACTGGGAGGGTTCATAAGCTTTATATATGCCAAAACAGCTAAAAGCGGCACAGCCTCCCAGAATTTTACCTGGACCCTGATTTTTCTTCCCATTGTTATATCGGTAATCATCCTTCTTATCGGCAGCAATGTGGCCAGGGCCTTCAGTCTGGCCGGAGCCTTTTCCATTATCCGGTTCCGAAGCGCCCCGGGGGACCCCAAGGACATCACCTATGTTCTTTTTACCATGGCGGCAGGCCTTGCCTGCGGTGTGGGCTTTTACGGCTACGCCGTCCTTTTCACGGTCATTCTTTGCATGATAATGCTCCTTTTGAGCAAAACCCGTTTTGGATCGCCTAAAGCTGAGGAAAAGCTCCTTCAGATAACCATACCTGAGGATCTGGATTATGATGGGGTCTTTGATGATCTTTTTAAGAATTACACCAACGGATCCGATTTGAAAAAGATTAAGACTACTGCGTTAGGAAGCCTTTATCAGTTGACCTATATCATAAAAACCAAGGATGGGATGAATACAAAGGAATTTATTGATGCGCTGAGGTGCCGAAACGGCAATCTGAACATTTCACTTTCCATGTATTCGGAAAATACCGACCTTTACTAAAACAGATTAAAGCCTTTAAGCCCCTGTAAGGCCAGAAATGGTCCAAGGCCTTGGTAAGAGACAGAAATGATCTGCCTCCTGAGAAAGGAATGAGTTAAAAAAATGAAAAAGAACTATCACTCGTTTTTTGCGATTCTGCTCCTGGCTGCTATGCTTTTAACGGCGTGCTCTTCCGGCACCGTACAGGATAACGGATCGGGTGAAGGAAGCAATACTGCCACTCCTTCCACGACACCCAAAAATTATACCGAGCTTTTTCAAAAGGATACCGTTATGGAGATACGTATAACTATTGCTGATGCCGACTGGGAAAGCATCCTGGCGGATCCTCAGGCAGAGGAATACAAAAGCGCTACGGTCTCTGTTAATGGTATTACAGTCGAAAATGCAGGCTTCCGCACAAAGGGAAACCTAACACTCAACTCTGTAGCAAACAGTGATTCGGATCGCTACAGCTTCCGTATCAAGCTTGATAAATATGTTGAGGATCAGACACTTTTGGGACTGGATGAATTTGTTGTTAACAATATGTATTCGGACCCCACTTACCTCCGTGAGTATTTAAGCTACGAAGCGCTGGCCTCTGTGGGCGAAACGGTTCCACTTAACGCTTTTGCCAATATCTATATCAATGATGAGCTGTTTGGCTTTTACCTGTGTATCGAGGCCATTGACGACAGCTTTCTGGAAAGAAACTTCAGCAGCAGCGACGGCAATCTCTATAAGCAGGATATCGGCAGCTCGCTTCTAACGGAAGAAAATGAAGCTTATGAGACATATGAGCAGAAAAACGGTGATGATGAGAGCAAAACCGATTTAAAGAAGCTTATTGAAGTACTCAATGACATGCCGGAGGGTGAAAAGGGAGATATTGAAAGTGTTCTTGATGTGGACAGCGCTCTTCGCTATATCGCAGGCAATACGGCGCTGGGGAACTACGACAGCTACAGCGGCGATAAAGCCCAGAATTATTACCTTTACGGACTTGATGGTAAATTTACGGTTATCCCCTGGGATTTCAATATGTCCATTGCGGGTTATATGGGCGCATCCACCGGTACCTCCATTGACGAGCCTGTCTCAGGAACTACCATGGATGCACGGCCTCTTATAAAAAATCTTCTGGCAGTGAGTGAATACAAGGAACGATATTACCAGTATCTGGAACAATATCTGGCTTATTTCGATAATTTCCAGGACCGTGTCACCGAGCTTGCTAACCTGATTCGTCCCTATGTTGAGGCGGACCCCACTAAATTCACTACCCTGGAGCAGTTTGAAGCGGGCATTACCTATTCCGAAGCCTCGGTGGATTCCAACAGCGGCGGCTTCTCAGGCGGAGGACAAATGCCTGACGGCAATACCACAGGCGGAGCCATCCAGTTTCCCGAGGGAGGACAATTCCCCGGTAACACCTCCGGCGGAGCCATCCAATTTCCTGAGGGCGGACAATTCCCCGGTAGCACCTCCGGCGGAGCCATCCAGTTTCCCGAGGGCGGACAATTCCCCGGCGGAAACGGTGGACAGGGCGGATCCAATATGCCTGGCGGCAACACTACCGGAGGCGGTATAAACGGCGGCTTCACCCCAGGACAGGGCGAACAGCCGGGACAGGGTGAAGGTCAGGACGGTCAAGGTGGCCAGGGTCAGGGAGGCGGTCAAAGAGGCCAGGGCAGACCGGATATGAACGGAGATACTACCTCCGGCGGAGGCATAAGCGGCGGCTTTGATCCCGGCAGAGGCGGTCAAGGTGGTCAAGGCGGTCAGGGCGGCCGAGGCGGAAATATGACCAGCAATATCTCCATAACAAGCTTTATCCTACAAAGAGCTGAAAGCATTCGGCAGCAGCTTGAACGCAAAGCCCGATAGAAGAATCAACTGATTCAGCTTAAAACCAGCTATAGAAAACAAGCAAAATAATCCTTTAGAAAGAGAAGAGAATGGAGCGGGGCCTATGAAAAAAATATCAACAAAAATTGTTTTACTTTCTCTTATCAATACCTTAATTGTAGCCATATTAAATGTGGGAGCTTCTCTTTATATGAATGCGACACAAGCGGTGGGATCGGCCGCAGGGGAAGCCATTCCGGCAGATGCCGCCGGCGCAGGGGGCGCCGGCGGAGTACAGGTAAGCAACAATACATTTATGATACCCACCCCCATCCTTTACGGCCTTTTAGGCTCACTTGTGCTGGGTGTCATTGTATCCTACATCCTGGGCAAATTCATTTCAAAGCCTATTGTTAAGGTTACCGAACTCACCGACAGGCTCTCCCGGCTGGATCTTAAACAGGATGCGGCTTATGAGGAGCTGTTAAAGTACAGGGACGAAACAGGCGCTATGAGTCATGCCCTGTCCAATACCCGGAATGCTCTGGAAACTATGGCCAGCCGCCTTACAAGTATTTCAGGCTCCGTACAGCTGCATGCTAAGGATTTGAGCCATTCTGCGGACAATAATGTGGAATCCGTTTCCCAGGTGGTTCGAACCATTGATGAAGTAGCCAGAGGAAACAGCAGCCAGGCCCAGTCTATTTCGGAGATCACCTCAACCCTTACCGAGGTCACCCAGCGTATGAATTCAGCCGCTGCCGAGGCGCGGCTGAACTCGGATAACGCGGGTAAATCCTTTGTTATGATAGAAGCCGGTGAAAAAGCGGTTAACTCACAGGCTGAAAACATGAAGGATAACATTAAGGTTTCCCAGGATGCCTCCCGTTCCATTGAAGAGCTCAGCGCCATGATCGACAGAATTTCCGATATTCTGACCCTTATTACTTCAATCACCAATCAAACCAATCTTCTGGCGCTGAATGCAGCCATTGAATCGGCCAGGGCCGGAGAGGCCGGCAAGGGCTTTGCAGTGGTAGCCGATGAGGTAAGGAAGCTTGCGGAGGAGTCGGCAAACGCTGCCAAATCCATCGTGGAAATCATTAAGCAGATAAAGGATAAAACATCGGATGCCGTACACCAGATGAATTCCTCCAAGACCCTTATTGATGAACAGAAGCAGGCCCTGGGAATTACCCAGGATGCCTTTTCAAAAATACGCGGTGCTTACAAGGTTATTCTGGAGGGCTTCAACCAGACGGCCGGAGCCATGGAGAGTGTTAACGACAAGTCGGGCAGAATATATGAACAGGTTCAGGACATGGCTGCTGTAGCACAGCAAACCTCAGCAAGCATGGAGGAGGTATCGGCATCAGGCCAGCAGCAGCTGGCATCCATCGAGGTGGTAGCCCGTTCGTCAAGGGATCTGCTTAAGCTTTCGGAAGAGCTTAACACACAGACCGGGCTATTTGTTTTCTAACCTGGAAGGTTACAAAACCGAAGCTTGCTCCCTCTTGTTTTTTTCTTTTAAAAGGACTATCATTAACTTAAAGCGCCCCTTAAGCATACGGCTTCAGCTACAATCGTGCCGGTTTGCTCTCCGGGGCTTCATATGGAATAAAGCTATGAGCAGAAGGAGTAACTCTCCGGTCGGAATTAAAGAGAGCCGCGTATGGTGTGAACGTGGTATGAAGACCTTGAGCGAATGGATCTGTGAGCGCAGCCCGAAAAGGCCTTTCAAGCCCTACTAGTCGCTGACGGGAGTCCCCCCGTTATCAATCGGACACAGATGCCGGTCTGTGAAAGGATAGTCTGTGAAAAATGAGCCGGGCGCAACATTTTGTTGGCCAAATTGGGTGGTACCGCGGAAGCTTGCCTTCTGTCCCTTTGTGGGACAGAGGGCTTTTTTGCGTCCCTCCCTCTTTATCACAGCAGGAAAGTTTTTAGGGCACAAGGCCCTTAAAGTTCCGAAACCGGCAGGATAATCATCCTGATGGAGAAAGGAAAAAGACAATGAACGAAAACATTTTAAACCAGCACAAAAAAAGAATCCTCACAGGGGACAGAGCCACTGCCTGCCTCCACATCGGTCACTACAAAGGAAGCCTTGAAAACCGGGTGCGGCTTCAGGACGATTATGACCAGTTTATTATCATTGCCGATGTCCAGGCCTTAACCACCCATTTTGAGCATCCCCAGCGGCTCCGCAAAAATGTCCTGGCTATTTGCACGGATTATTTGGCCGCAGGCATCGATCCGGAGAAAAGCTGTATCTTTGTCCAGTCCATGGTTCCCCAGATCGCAGAGCTAACCGTTTTTTACTCCATGTTTGTCATGGTTAATGTATTGAGGCATAATCCCACCATTAAAACCGAGGCGAAGCAATACGGCTATAAGGACCTGAGTTATGGCTTTTTAGGCTATCCTGTAAGCCAGGCGGCAGACATAACCTTTTGCCAGGCGGATCTTGTACCTATAGGTGAGGATCAGATGCCGGTGTTGGAGGTAACCCGAAAAATCGTCCGCCGGTTCAACAGCCTTTATAAGCCGGTACTTAAGGAGCCGGATACGCTTTTAGGCGATTTCCCCCGCCTCCCGGGTATTGACGGAAGCGCTAAGATGAGCAAAAGCATGGGTAATGCCATTTCCCTTTCCGACGACAGGGATACGGTAACAGAAAAAATCCGTTCTACAGTAACCGATCCAGCACGTATTACCCTTAAGGACCCGGGCACCCCTGAATTATGTACGGTTTATGCCTATCACCGTGCCTTCAATTCGGAAGAGGCGGAAAATGTAGCCTCCCTGTGCCGTAATGCGGGCATAGGCTGCACGGCCTGCAAAAAGCACCTGGCAGAAAGGTTAAATTCATTTTTGAATCCCATGCGGGAAAAGCGAAAGGCCCTTGAGGAAAAGCCGGAATACCTTATGGAAATTCTACAGGCCGGCTGTGAAAAAGCCCGTCGTGAAGGCGCCAAAACCCTTGAAATAGTGCGTGAGGCCATGGAAATGGATTACTTTAAATCGCCTGGTCAATGAACGCTTAAGCCCCAAAAGAGGTTAAGCCCAGTCTCTCAAATCCTCCTTCGTTATAACCAAACTCTCCCCGTGATAGATTTCACGTGAATTGGTATAATCAAGGAGGGTTTTTTTACAATTTCTTATTACATCAGGCGAGGTGTCCAATGGTTATTTAAATTTAATTTGTTCCTTCATACAGAGCTAATTTGAAAGGATGTTTATTATGACTACCTCAAGTGATATCTCGTCACGTTTTTGGAGCTTGCCTCAAAAGCCCTATGAGGAAACCCGGCGAGAAGAAATTTTTATTGATGACATTATTCAAAAGTCACATATTGAAAGAGAGATCCTCTCCCGGCTGGACGGTATTGAAACCGCTTTTGACGGCGGTGGCGGCTACGGGCGTTTTTCTCTTCTTTTAGCACGCAAGGGTATTAAGGTTACTCATTTTGATATTTCCGAAAGCATGCTTAAAAAGGCCCAGGAGCTGGCACAAGCCCAGGGTTTATTAGAAAACATGACCTTTGTCCATGGTGATCTTGAAAATCTGGAAGACTTTGCAGACGGTCAGTTTGACATGGTGCTATCCTTTGATGCCCCTATTTCCTACACCTACCCAAACCATGAAAAAGTCATTGAAAACCTTATCCGTATTGGCTCCAAAAAGCTCCTCATTAGTGTATACAGCCGCCTGGCATGGACCTATCCGTTTGATCCGGCCCAAAAGCTGAAATACATACTGGATAAGGAGGCCAAGGATCCTATTGTGCGGTGGACCATGGAGCAGGGCGTCCCCAGGCTGCCCGCCCATAGGCCCGACATGGAGGCGGTTTGGAGGCTTTATGAAACAGGCTTAATGGAAAATCCCGAGGCTACGGCCGCTGCCTATGAAAAAGGCGGCACCCCTTGGCCCGTCTCCTATGCCTTTATGCCGGATGAGCTTTTGGACATTCTTGGACGAAACGGTGCCAAAAACATCAAGCTGGCAGGACCCGGAACCCTTTCCCGCTCCATCCCCCATGAGGTTCTTGTTACCCTCATGAGGGATCCGGAGCTTAAAAGGGACTTTTTAGAATTTTGCTACCATTACGACAGCCAACCCT
>JAEXPO010000212.1 GCA_023446675.1 Bacillota bacterium
GGCATCCTTGGTTTTATTGATCATCTCCATTCGGATGACCGCCATAACCTCTTTCATGGCACTTCCTCCTTACAGACCTTTTGATCCGGAGCTGATGGTGTAAACCTCCTCCACCGGAGAAACAAAAATTTTACCGTCGCCGAAGGCTCCTTTTTGGCCTGTTTTGGAGTTCTTAACAATGATATTGATGACATCGTCCTTTTCCGTATCGTTAACCACGATCATAAGCATTTCTTTGGGAATTTCATCGTAATAGACATCCCCGACTTTTACGCCTCTTTGCTTACCGCGACCCATAACATCCATTTTAGTAACCGCAGGAAAGCCTGCATCACTGAGTTCTGATAAGACCAGACCTACCTTTTCAGGTCTGATAATGGCACGAATCATTATCATAATGATATCCTCCGCTCATTCAAATATTGACAGTAACCTATGTCATACAGACAGGCTTAAATATCCATGAGGCCATGCTCCATAAGAATGGCTTCCAGCCTGTCTTGAGGCATGGGCTTGGGTATGACGAACATGTCGTTGCTGTCCACGGCTCTTGCAAGTCCTCTGTAGGCATCTGCCTGAGTTGCTTCCGGAGAGAAGTCAATAACCGTTTTACGATTGATTTCCGCTCTCTGAACCTGATTATCCCGGGGAACAAAATAGATGAGCTGGCTTCCCAGTTCCTTTGCAAAGGCTTCAAGAAGCTCTCTTTCTCCGTCAACCTTACGGCTGTTGCAAATGATGCCGCCAAGACGGGTTCCACCGGTGTTGGCGTATTTCTGAACGCCCTTGCAAATATTGTTAGCCGCGTAGAGAGCCATCATTTCACCGCTGGCGACTATGTAGATTTCCTGAGCCTTGCCCTCACGGATTGGCATTGCGAAGCCTCCACAGACAACATCACCCAGAACGTCATAGAAGACATAATCCAAATCTTCCGTATAAGCACCTAATTGTTCAAGCATGTTAATGGAGGTGATGATACCTCGTCCGGCACATCCTACGCCGGGCTCGGGCCCGCCGGATTCCACACAGCGAATGCCAAAGGCGCCTTCCTTCAAAATGCTGTCAAGCTCAACCTCTTCTCCCTCTTCTCTCAGCGTATCCAGTACGCTCTTCTGCGCAAGTCCGCCCAGTACAAGACGAGTGGAGTCGGCTTTGGGATCACATCCAACTATCATGATATGCTTTCCCATTTCACCAAGGCCGGCCGTAAGATTCTGTGTGGTGGTGGATTTTCCTATTCCGCCTTTTCCATAAATAGCAACCTGTCTCATATTACTTGCCTCCTATTCTTTTCTAAAACCCATTCTTCTTTGCAAAACAAAATTTACTACTGCTTCTGAATAACAAAAAAACGCCAAAATCCTTTTCAAATCGGATTCCGGCGTCTGAGCCCAAACAGTTTCATTCAATCATGGAATTTGCTGTTTCAAATTTTAATTATGCTATAATCATACCAACCAACTTGCACTTTGTCAACTTTGCAATTTATACAAAGATAAGGCCTTCCCTTGCAGGTCTTTTGTACAAAAGATTTCACACATCTTATTACAAAGCTCTTAAAAACAACTATAGCCATTTTGCATGTTTATGTTTTCAATCCTGCATTTTGTATTTTTATCCTTCTGTCAGAAGAATGGCCTGTGCAACCTCTTTCATTGGAAGACGGTTATCCCTGCTCTTTTTCCGTATGAAGTCATAAGCCTCGTTTTCCGATAGGCCCCGCTTTTCAACGATGAGCCATTTAGCCTTTTCAATCACTTTCCTTGCAGCAAGGTTCTCGTTAATTTTTTTCAGCTTATGCTCATACTCCACAACCCGGTTAAAATGGCTGATGGACAAATCCGCTATCTGAAGTAGCACCTCGTCGTAAAGAGGCTTCATAATATAGGTCATAATTTTTGACTGGCGTACAAACTGCAGCACTTCGTCACTGCGCATTTTAAGCACAAGCACACAGGGTGCCAAAAGCTCGTCGTCAATGACCTCAAGTATCTCCTTTTGCTCGTAAAACCGATCCTGAACCTCCAGAATAATGAGATCAGGAAGAGTTTTTCTTACGGTTCTCAGAACACTCTGGGTTTGATTGGTATAGCCAATATAAAGGTAACCGTCTGCAACAAGTGTATTTTTTACTCCTGCGAGAATCTTTTTGTCATCTCCGATGAGAATGAATTTTCCCTGGCCCATTCCAATCTCACCCCCTGATACGTTTTTTTCAAGGATTCCGGTTACTCACGCCGCATATCATAAGAGTATATTCAAAAAAGCTTTCCAAAAATCATAAACGGTCCGGCAAAATACCGGTCCCAAAATAATTTTTGAAAAGCCCCTATGCTTTATCCTATTAAATTTTAGCTATAACATCTATTATATACGTTTTAACAGGTAATACAATTTGTAATAATGCAATATTTAAAGTGAAGCATTTCATATTTTTTTGTATGTTTTAGATCCAATCCTGCTTATATCTTATACTCAAAAGCCTATCGCCTTGGTCGGGAGGAATCTCTCCGGAATAGCCCGCATATAGCTTTCAAGCGGGTTACGAGAGCTTTCCCATTATACAATGAAACGAAGAGCGGGCAGAGTAAGCACCTCTCCGCCCGCTTCTTTACAAAAGCTCATTTGTGAAACTATTGCCCTTTGCAATTTCATTTTTTGCAAAAACCCGGGCAATTATAGCCTCTTACCGGTTTACAACATTTATGGGACCGCCCGCAAGATAAGCCTTAACATTGTTCTCCGCAATGGTCATAAGCCTTATGCGTGCATCCTTGGGAGCCCAGGCAAAGTGAGGGGTAATAAAGATATTAGGTGCTTTTAAAAGCGGATTGTCGGCACGGATGGGTTCAACGGAAACCACATCCACCGCGGCACCGGCCAATTTACCCGATTCAAGGGCCTTGGCCAGATCGCCTTCATTTACCAGGGGGCCTCTGGAGGTATTGATGAAGAACGCTCCGTCTTTCATTTTCGAAAGAGTTGCTTCATTAATAAGGTTTTCGGTTTGAGCGGTTAAGGGACTGTGGAGAGAAACCACATCGCTGTTTGCCAAAAGATCCTCCAGAGAAACAAAGGATATATCCCCCTCTTCCTTAATTCCCTGGCTGCGGCTGTAAACGAGTATTTTCATCCCAAAGGCAGAAGCCAGCTTTATAACCGCTTTGCCGATTTGGCCATAACCGATGATACCAAGATTTTTTCCCGCAAGCTCCACAAGGGGATAATTCCAATAGCAAAAATCCTTGCTGTTGGTCCAATCGCCTCTTATTACACTGTCGGAATGGGCACCCACATGATGGCAAAGCTCAAGAATAAGAGCCAGGGTTAACTGGGCGACAGACTGGGTGCTGTAGGCAGGAATATTGGTAACAATAATTCCCTTTTCACTGGCCGTTGCCGTATCCACCACATTGTAGCCTGTGGCCAGAACCCCGATAAATTTCAGGGAAGGGCACGCTTCAATTATCTTTCTGGTAATAAGAGTTTTATTGGTGAACACAATGGAAGCATCACCAATACGTTCAACAACTGCTTCCGGTGCCGTACGATCATAAACGGTAAGCTCGCCTAAGGCTTCAAGTCCGCTCCAGCTTAAATCGCCGGGATTTAAGGCATACCCGTCTAAAACGATAATTTTCATAATCTGCTCCATTTCCGCCCGGGTACCAGGGATTTCATCCTTTTGCGGACAGGAATCCTTGGTACACGGCTTTTATCCTTTTCAATATATTAGTACCCTATAGCTGATAAATGTCAATAAAAAAACAAGCATTTTTTTCGGCGCTTCTCTTTAATTGAGTTGCGGGCTTTTGCCCGCTTTAGTTTAAGCTTTTCTGCCCGGTCTTTCAATTGAAAGCACAGGTTTTTACACATGGCTCCAGGCTTCGTTTAAAAAGCGCTTGCAGCCTGCCAGTATAATATCCGGATCCTCATCGCCGAAGGGCTTCACCTCGAAGCTCAGAACAGGCGGCTTTTCCTTATTGAGAAAGCCGATGCCCAAAAGAGCTCTTAAGAATTCCACCAGATCCTGAAGGGTGTTGGCGCTTCCGGGGAAGCCGAAGCGAGGGTGGGCGTCGCCGTAGGCAGGCTGCCCCGGAACTACCACCGCATTGCCGATATGTACATGGGTTATCAGGTGGCGTATAGGGAAAATGGATTCACCCACGGTTTCATGGATAAGGGGGAAATGGCTCAAATCCACCAGTAATCCGAAATTGGCATGGTCCTTGCGAATTTCCTCCGCAAATTGCCTGGCATAGGGTGTGGGCCCGATGAGGCTTTTTTTGTCCACATCATAGTCAAAAACCTCAAGCTCAACCATCATCCCGCCCTTTTGAGCAGCGTAAGCGCAGATTTCCTTTGTGGATTTAACAAGAGCCTTGTAGGACTGCTCCTTGGTTGCCTCCTCGTATTTGCCGCTTAAAAAGGCAATGCCCTTGGCGCCAAGCTCATAAGCCTCGTCCACGCCTTCCTTCAGAGAAGCCAGGGCTTCCAGGCGCTTGCCCTCATCCAGATCATTGATATTAAGGCCTGTGGTGAGAAAACGGGGCTGAGCACCATAGCAGGTTGTAATAAGGCTTGCATCCAAAAGCTTTTTAACCCGGCCCCGCACCTCCGGATCCTTGATCCATGTGGTTTCAATAGCGGTAAAATAGGGATCCGCAAGAATTTTACGGATGGAGGATTCAATTTTATCCCCATCCCCCCGCATAATTTCCGGATAAGACATAAATGCAATGGTTCCTACCTTCATGTAGCTGTGCAATGATTCGTTCATAATTATAGCTCCTTCCTTATTCTGGATAAACCGGTCCTGTCCGGTTAAATTTATTCAATAACAATAAGCTCCTGGCTTTTAAGCACGGGCAAAATAAATTCCACCCTGTCATCCTTAATTTGAAAGGGCAGCTCCTGGCCGCTGACACGGGCCATCACTGTGCTGGGGACAAACTCACGGCATGCCGCCTGAACCTTGATTCCGTATACAGGCAAATACCCGGTTACATAAGCAGGCGTTTCATTGGCCCCTGACAAATTAATGAGATGAAGCACCTTTGCACAAGCCTGGTTGTAGAGCTTGGCATCCAGATAACCGGCGCCTTCCACCGACAGGGGCAGCTCCCCGTCCGCCGCATAACGTACCGCCTGCTCCAACAGCCTTAAATGATCCGGATGATTAACCTCTCCGCAAAGCCGGTCCACATCCCCCGCAAAATAGACCAATCTTCCGCCGAAGCCGGTTTCCCCCGCTATCACCACAGGAGTATCCGTATGGGTTACTCCCATGCAGCTAAGCTCGGGAGGATAAATGGGAAAGGGCGGTATGAAAGTCAGAAGTGTTTTAAATTTTTCCGGTACGGACTTTATTTCATAAAGAATTCCGCCAAAGGGCAGTATCTGGGTTTTCTCAAACCCCTTCATGACAGGATGCTTTTTGTCTGTTAGTCGCATATAGCTGTGTCGGGATTGATCCATCCAATCCGCACCCTGGCAGAGCAGGGGCTGAATCCCCCCTCCTCTTCGGCTGATACCGGTTATGCTGTCCAGAAAGGGTTCCTTTCTGAGCTCCCCGTCTTCATTAAGAAAACCGGAGGCCCCGGTATAAACAAGGCTGCCGCCTCCAAGTACAAACTTCTCCAGCGCCGCCGCCTGGGAATCCGTTATTACGGCCAGATCGGGCAGAATAACCACCTTGCAGTCTTCCATGCTCTGTTCCAGAAGATGGGCGTTAACCGGCTGGAAAGGGATGCGTCCGTTGATAAGCGCCCGGGTGAAGCCCCTCCAGGGCAGCTCCATACGTTTTTTCACAGCATCTTTTCCATAAAAGGTACTATTCTCCTGACTCCATAAAAGAGCTACATTGGCCGCAGGTGTTCTGTCATAAAGGTACTTTTCATTGTCCAGATGAAAGTCCATGACCTCGGTGCAGTTATCCAGCTCCCGTTCGTCCTCCGGGCAGCCGCCAACATAATGAAGCCAGGGAGACAGCTGGCCCGACATGCCTTCCATGAGCCAGAGAGAGACTTCTTCCGCCGGAGTTGCCGAGAGGCGGAAAACTCTTCTTCCTCTTACGTAGTTAGCCATGCTCTCAGGATGGATCTTATCATAGCCCGTAAGGTTACTGAGAACGCCTCCGTAAATACCGTTTTGCTCAAAGCCATTGAGATCGTCCCTGGACTGGTAATCGGACATAACAATGGGTGAACGCTTTCCAATTTCCACAAGATCGCAGAAATAGGGTTCCGCAGGATTCACATTCATCATCCCCAGCCACAGGCAGTCCTCACCGCCATACTTTCGGGTTACGGAATTAAACAAATCCCATATATCGGTACGGCAGCCATAGCTCCACCGAACCCACCTCCGGTAAACCGGATCCTCGAAATTAACAGCCTCAGGAAGCTCCAGACCCTCCTGGGCCTTAAACTTTTCCCGGCAGGAGGGACAATAGCAAATCTTGTCCATTCGCATGCCCGCCCAGCTGTTGTCCGTAAAGCCCTGGGGATGGTATAATTCAATAATTTCCTGAAGTATCCCAGGGATATAACTGTGGTAGTAGCCGCTGTTAACGCAGGAAAAATACCTGCTGTCGTTGGTCTTGTAGGGCTTGCCCTCCCTGTTTACCGCAAACCAGTCCGGATGAGCTTTGTAAAAAGCCTCGTCAGCCCGGTTAACATCCATTCTGGCAAGGACAGCAATGCCTTTTTCTTTGGCCTTATCTAAAAATTCCTTAAACAAATCCCGGTCACCCAGGGTCCAGGCCCGGTACTGAAGGGGGTTTTTGCTTGGATAATAGGCCACAATGCCTCCGGCGTTTACAATAATGCCCTGAATATGGTTCTTATCCCATTGTCGGGCCCATAAATCCACATCACAGGCCAGGGGATCCGTTTCCGTCAAATTGGTTTGCATCCATCTTCGGGTGGTTTTGTACCAGGGTTTACCCATGTTTCTTGCCTCCTTCAGGAAATATAATAAGCCTCATAATCCTTAAGGG
>JAEXPO010000296.1 GCA_023446675.1 Bacillota bacterium
GCACAAGATGCAGCCCCGCCTTGTGAAGCTCTTGTACAAACGCTTTGGGATTAGGCCAGGGCCCGTCGGGATCAAAGGAAAAGTCGTCGTAGGAAAAGGCCTTCCCTTTTTGAGGCGTGTATTTCGCGCCGTTCCATATGTAAAAGGTAGCCTCGTCGCTCCATGCCTCCAGAACCATAACCGTGGCGGGTATATCCAGCTCCGTCATCTTCCGCAGCTGTTCCTCGGCTTCCGCCTGTGTCGCCCACCCGTTGGCGGACATCCACGGGCCAAAAGCCCAGGAAGGAGGCATCTTGCAGTCGCCGGTCAGACGGTGGAGCTCCCGAAGCTGTGCCTTGGGCGGGCCAAGGATTAAGTGCAGGGAGGAAAAGCTCTCGGAATCCACCTCGCCGCTGAAAACCAGTTGTGTTTTATCATCTGTGCAAGAGGTCAAATCAAACTGTGTTTCACAGTCCGAGGCGGAAAAAAGCCCCCACCCTCCCTCGGTAAACAGCCAGGGAACCGGCAGATAGGCATGCCGCCCCTGCTGGGTATACTGCTCGTAGACCACATTTTTGGGGGAAAGGCCCCGTTGGTTTACACGGTCAAACTTTTCACCGCAGCCGTAAAAGCCTTTTCCAACGCCGTCCAGGCTGAGAGAAAAGCTTATAATCCGCCCATCCTCCAGCCCGAAGAGCGCCGGGTGCTTCTCGTTTTCAAAGGAAAGAAGAAGCTCCCGTTCGGGAGACAGGGCGGTAACGGAAAATGGCTGCCGTCTTACTAAAAGGCTGTAGCCGTCAGAAGCGGCAATTTGTCCTTCTTCAACCGTTCCTTCCTGGGAAACGCCTTTTCCCGTTCCATCCTGGAAAGAGCCTTCTCTCGTTCCTTGCTGGAAAACGACTTCTTCCGAAGTCACATCCAGGCGGAAGCCTTCACCATCCGGTACAAAGTGCAAAGCCAGTGTCCCCCCATTATTTAAGGAGCAGAGGGCCGCAAGGCCGCCACCGGTTTCAAGCAGCTCCCGGCAATGTGTTACATAGGCAAATGAGCGAACGGTAAACCCATAGACAGTGTTTTCATCAAAGGAAAATGCGTATTCAACCTTTGTCCCTGCTTTAAAAGAGCCCAGGTTAAATAAAAAGCAGCCGGTCGCCGCAGTATTGTCTGGTTCACCCTTAAGCGCGCTCCGGCTGCCGTTGGCCATAAGAAAAAGCCGGGGATTTTCATGCCCCTTGGGAGGTATGCAGCGTACGGATACGCTATCCCCCTCGGAGGGATACAGCGGGATTCTGTCGTACCCGCAGCTCTGGTTTGCGTTCGTTCCGTATGGAAAATGATAAATCATAGTGGTTCTCCTGTTAAAACCGATTTTTACTTGGGCCTCTTCCCTGTGTAAGTTGTTTGATAATACCTTTCAGCTCAAAAACAAGTTATCCCCGGCGAATCTGAGCAATGGGTTGCGGGCATAGCCCGCTTTAATCATGGAAGGCGGAGCCGGGTGCCACCACCCCACCGCCTTCCATAACAAGCTGATAAAGGCTTATTTGCCGGTATAGCGGGTATAGGCGTCGGTGTAAATCTTTATCATGTCGTCCAGGCCCATATCCTTAAGCTGCTTAATGTAGGCGTCCCAGCCTTCATCAATGCCGCCGTTTGTCACCCAATCCGCCCGGGTGGTATCCACATATTTATTGATGTCCGCACTCAAGCTGGAAAGCTCCTCGGATTCTTCCGCCGTAAACATGACGCTGGGATAAGGATTGGTAATATAGGCGTCGCCCAGCTTGCTCAGCTCCATCTTAAGGCCGTCGCCGCTGACAGGGGAAAGGCTGATTTTTTTCTGGAATTCCGAGCTCACATATTTTGGTCCGAAATCACGGAGGCTCTGATCCCAATACCAGGCGTCCGCACTGGTGCCCTGGGGAGGATCATTCAGGGTGTAGGTTCCGTCGCTGTTTTCCGAAATAACGGTGCCTATGGCGCCCCAGAAATTCTGGATGCTCGCTTCGCCTGTATAGAACTGATCAAGCCAGCGGGCCGCTACCTCCGGCTTTTCGCAGAAGCTTGTAATTTCGGCTTCGTTGCGTACAATACTGGAAATACCGTTGGAATCACCGGCCGCATACTGCTTGCCGTCAGGACCTTTAATGGGCGCAAGGGCTATGTACTGGCTGGACCATTGACCAAAAAGGGAGTCGGGCGTCCACGCATAATCAAAGCCTACCAGCGGAGCAGCCTCGTTCTTGCGCTTCCCATCCTGCATGGTACTGTCCTGAGTAAAGGATTCGGCATCGATGATTCCCTGCTGATACAGCTCATTCAGCCACTTCAGCCCTTCCTTGTAATTCTCAATAATGGGATAATAAGCAAGGCTTCCATCAGAGTTAATCATCATGTGTGAGCCGTTTAAATCGGTAATCCCAAAGGGATTGAGCAAATCCATGGGAAGCCCCTTGGAGCCGCTGATGGGATATTCGTCGTCAGGATTGCCGTTGCCGTTGGCGTCCCCGTCCTTGAAGGCCTTCAGGACTGCCGTCAGCTCGTCAAGGGTTGTGGGTATGGCAAGGCCCAGATTATCAAGCCAGGTTTTATTGATAATAGGCTGGTTGCAGGTTTGGGGACGTGCGGGCAGCTTTCTTGGCAGGGAATAGATTTTCCCGTCGGTAAAGGTCACAATGGAGCGCAATTCAGGAACCTCTTCCATTGCCTGGCTGAGATTAGGCATATACTCCTCAATCAATCCTGTCAGGTCCAGGAACAGGTTGGCGTTATTCAATATATCCGTATCACTGAAGGTTTGACTCCCGATAATGACGTCAGGGAGATCCTGACTGGCCAGCAGGATGGATTTCTGCTCACCCCAGTCATTCAGTGACTGCACCTGCCATTCGGGCTTAACATTCGTGCTTTTTTCCAGATCAACCAGCCATGTATTTTGGGCAAAGGAATCCCCCATACTGCCCCATCGGGTTGTGAGGATTTTCAATGTGACAGGCTCGTTGACAATGGGAAGGCCTGTTGAATTAAAGCTGCCGGCTTGCGCACTGGGCGTTGGGCTGGCCGTACCCGTGGGAGCATTGCCGGATGAAGAGCCTTGGCCCCCGCATCCCGACGCCAGGGTGACAAGCATGCTTGCCGCAAGAACAAGCCCGGCGCTCTTTTTGAGTTGCTGCTTAAAAAGCGATTTCATAATACATCCTCCTCGTTTTATTGTTGATAAGCTTTTTTATTTCTATGGCTACCGGCCCATTCCCGCAACTAACGGTTCAGCGGTTCTGAAGCCGATGGGTTGCCTTAAGGTAACTTAAGCCACTTATCTGTGGGACCTTACCAGGTAATCGGGTAAGCGGACCCCGTCACCAGGGCCAACTCCCCTAAGAACGCAACGTGCGACTTTCACCGCATTGCGCTCAAGCAATTGAAAGTCTTGACGCTCTCGCGTCTCAACCGACACAGTATGAGA
>JAEXPO010000323.1 GCA_023446675.1 Bacillota bacterium
CAATAGATCCAGAACACTTCCGACGCCGCCCGAGGCAATAACCTCCATGCTTACGGAAAGCACCATTTCCTCCATAGCGCGAAGATTTGGCCCGGCCAGGGTTCCGTCGGTGGAGATGTCGGTAAAGATGATGGTTTTAACCCCTGAATGCTCCATGTTTTTCGCAAATTCAAGAGCCGTGTAGCTGCTTACCCTTTCCCAGCCCTCAATGGCCACAAGGCCGTCCCGGGCGTCAATACCAACCGCAATGTGCTTACCGTAGCGCAGAACGGCTTCATCCACCAAATCCGGATCCTTAACAGCTGAGGTCCCCAGAATCACACGGGATGCCCCCATGTCCAAAACCTCTTCAATATCCTCCAGGGTTCGTATTCCGCCGCCTACCTGCAACGGTATTTTTAGGCAGGAGGCCATGCTCTTTATAATCTTTCGGTTATCGCTTTTGTCGCCGCGGGCACCGTCAAGGTCCACAACGTGCATATACCGGGCGCCCTCGCTTTCCCATCTCCGGGCCATTTCAAGAGGGTCTTCCCCGAAAACCGTCATATCCAGGTAGCTGCCCTGAAAGAGCCGCACGCATTTTCCGCCTCGGATATCGACAGCAGGATACAGCATCATGATTCATATACCGCCTTAATAAAATTTTTAATAATATGATACCCCGTATCGCCGCTTTTTTCCGGATGAAATTGCACACCATGGACATTTTCCCGGGATATGGCGGCATCGAAGGCGATACCGTGCCTGCACCGGGCCGATACTAACCCGGGGTCTTTCGCCTCCAGGTAGTAGGAATGGACAAAATACACATAGGGCTCAGGGGGAAGGTTGGCAAACAGAGGGCTTTGCCCCTGAAACTCCAGCCGGTTCCATCCCATATGGGGTACCTTTATGCCGGGTGCCGGAGGAAAGCGCTTGATTTTCCCTTGAAAAACACACAGGCCCTCCACATCGTTTTCGTCAGGCCCATGCTCCTGGCTGGATTCAAAAAGCATCTGAAAGCCAAGACAAATGCCCAAAAAGGGCTTGCCCTTTTCAATGGAGGCTTTGGCCACCCGATCCATACCCTTGCGCTTTAAAGATGCCATGCAATCGCCGAAAGCACCAACCCCCGGCAAAACCACCCCGTCGGCCTTTTCAATAAGAGCCGCGTCATCGGTTACCACAACCTGGGCTCCGGCCCTTTCAAAGGTTCTTGTAACACTTCTTAAATTGCCGGCATCGTAATCAATGATTGCAATCATCACTCAAACTTCTTTCCTGTCAACCGTTCATAAGCTTCCACATACTTGGCTGCCGTCTTGTCAATAACTTCCTTTGGCAGAGCGGGCGCGGGGGGCTTTTTATCCCAGTCAAGAGTTTCCAGATATTCCCTTAAATATTGCTTGTCAAAGCTCTTTTGGGCCTGACCGGGAACATACGCCTCAAGCTCCCAGAAACGGGAGGAATCCGGAGTAAACATTTCATCGGCAATGACAAGCCTGCCGTTTAAAAGGCCAAACTCGAATTTGGTGTCGGCAAGGATGATTCCCTTGCTCAGGGCGTAGTCACTGGCTTTTTTATAAAGAGCAATGGTTTTTTCCTTCAGCTCCTGAGCCAAAGCTTCACCGATTTGTTCTTTGACAAATTCGTAGCTTACATTCAGATCATGCCCTTCCTGGGCTTTGGTTGAGGGAGTGAACAAGGGCTCGGGCAGCCTATCGGCCTGCTTGAGGCCGGGAGGCAGGGGTATGCCGCTTATTTCACCGGTGGCCTTGTAATCCTTAAGGCCGGAGCCTTCAAGATAACCTCTTACAATACATTCCGCTTCAACCATCTTAACGCGATGGACCAGCATGGAACGGCCCTGGAGCTCCTCTTTGAATTTGGACAGGCCCAGTGGGTATTCGGAAACATCGGTGGTAATCACATGGTTTCCTATGATATCACTGCAGAAATTAAACCAGAATTCAGAAATGAGGTTCAGTACCTTTCCCTTATTGGGAATGAGATCCGGAAAGACAACATCAAAAGCCGAAATTCTGTCGGTAACCACCATAAGAAGCTTGTCGCTCCCTACCTCGTAAACATTTCTCACCTTTCCCTTGATAAAAACGGGAAGATCAATAAAATCGGTATCTCGAATAAGCATTTCCATTCCTCCGCTTATAATAAATGCTCCAGCTTTATGCGCTAATTTACAGTACACCCTTTGTAGACGGCACTCCCTTGACATCGGGATCAATGGAGGCAGCCTGCTTTAAGGCCCGTCCAAAGGCCTTGAATACGGCTTCAATCCGGTGATGGTCGTTTTTACCGTGCCGGAGTATGGCATGAAGAGTAATTCCTCCGTGTACACAAACCGCTCGGAAAAATTCCTCGAACATTTCCGTATCCATTGTGCCTATCTGCCTTGATTGAAAGGGTACGTCAAAATGCAGGTAGGGCCTGTTGGACAAATCCAGAGCCACTTCAGCCAGCGACTCATCCATGGGGATTATAGCGTAGCCATAGCGCCGGATACCTTCCCGGCCTCCCAGGGCTTCCTTTATGGCGCCTCCCAGAA
>JAEXPO010000404.1 GCA_023446675.1 Bacillota bacterium
CCCATTCGGAAATAACTGCCCCCATAATGCTGTAGGTGGCTGATATTTTCAGTCCCGAGAACAAATCGGGCAGGGCCTGGGGAATTCTTGACAGTCTAAAAATACGCCACCGGGTGGCACCCATAACCCTAAGGAGGGCATCCCCATCCGGATCCGAGCGCAGGAGCCCCTGGCCCAGGGTTAAAGCA
Source organism: Bacillota bacterium (assembly GCA_023446675.1). Lineage (GTDB taxonomy): Bacteria > Bacillota > Clostridia > DSM-8532 > DSM-8532 > DTU059. The sequence continues at coordinate 189 of JAEXPO010000404.1, forward strand.
ATGGGAAAAAAGCATACCAGAATGATTATCAGGATTTTGGGCAGAAGGCCAAAACCGAACCATACGGCAAATAAGGGAGCCAGCACCACCAGAGGAATTGTCTGGGATATAACAAACAAGGGGTGCAGGGCCCTTCGCAGTGTATCAAAATAGCCGATGAGAAGGCCAAAGATAATCCCCATTGCTATGGAAAACAAAAGGCCAAGCACGGCCTCCCTTAAGGTTGCCAGAGAATGGAGAAGCAGTACCTCCCTCATTTTTACAAGCTCTTTTACCACGTTTACCGGGGTAGGCAGCAAATACTCGGGAATTCCGGCAAGCATGACGCCTGCCTGCCATAGCACGGCAAGGCCCAAAAGCACCGCCGGCGGCAGAAGATCCATACGGTTTTCCCGCTTTTTATTTATCCCGGTATTTTCCGATTTTTTCTTCAATGGTAACGCCCTCCGGACGATAATCAATTTTTACCATGGACATAACCCGGGCGGCACCTTCCCGAATGCAAATAAGCTGAGCCTTCTTAACAATTTCCATAAGCTCGTCCAGCTCACCCTCCATTGTTGTTTCCATGGGCCCAACCTCATAGGCTACCCCGCTTTCCTGAATCATCTCAATAACCCTGTCCACCACAGGGTAAACCCTATCCGGTGCTACATTGGGTATAACCTGAAGACTTACGTTTATCTTAGCCATATGACTTATCCCTTCCGTATCTTTTTCTTCCTTTTTACCCTAATCGGTTTGCCGGGCGAGCATAAAAGAAAGCTGCCCAACCCAGGCAGCTTTATCTTGTCCACGTTGCGCATTCCCTACGCTGGTATTAGCCAGATCAGGTAAAATAATGGTCGGAGCATCAAGCTCCCTCTCAGCCGGTTAACCGGCTCCCACATGCTGTTATTCTGTTATACCCAACAGGCCCGTCAGGACTTTGGGTTTCGAGTTTATTCTAAACATATCCTCACGGGCTTGTCAAGAAAAATAAGATTTTGCTCCGGAATACTCCCTTCAGCCCACCGAATGGTTGATGCTGCCATCGTCCAGATAATCCTTGGCCATGCTATACCATTTCTGGACGCTGGCCTTTAAATAATCCTCGGAGACGAACAGCTTCAGCCATGCCGGAAGGTATTTGTAAACAATGCGCACAACAAAATCATACTTAATTGTCCCATCCGCTTCGGAAAAGGTTCTCTCCGCAAGTAGCATCATTTTATAGGCTATCTCCCGAACCTCCGTCCACTTTTTGGCGATTGCAAGATAAACAATAAGAATCAGAAAAACCAGAATGACCAACAGGCTCAATCCGTTCTCTGTTAAAAATTGAACAAGCATGAGCTTTATCTTCCTTAATATTTGTTCTCTTTATAACCATATGAAAAATAATGCTAAATGTTGATTCTTCTCAGGCGGGGATATTGGAGAAAATCATGAATTAAGCCATTTTTTTAGATTGCCGGGTTAACATTAAAAAGATTAACCCAAGAACAAACATAACACCGCCAAAAACGAAGAGCAGCGAACGTGTACCGGCCAAATCGGAAACCAGGCCGTAAGCAATAGGGCTTATGATGCTGGCCGCAAAGGTAAAGGCGTAATAATATCCCGTATACCGTCCTGTTTGTCCCTGGGGCGCCATCTGCGTAATGGTGGGATAAGCATTGGCATTTATAAACGCCCAGCCAATACCGCTTACAGCCAGGATAACCCCAAGAAGCTCCGGCGAATTGATGAAGAACACACAAATAAATGCCAGAACGATTATGCCATTGCCTAAAAGCATGGCCCTCCTCCTGCCGATTTTCGCCCCCAGAAGACCGCCAGGATAAGCGCTGGCCATAAAGGATAAGGCCATTGGGGCTAAAAGCTTTGTAGAATCTCCGGGATGGGTGCCGAACCTTTCCTGACAGAAAAGCGTAAAAAATGAGTTGATGCACTCAAAGCCGCAAAACCAGAAAAAGACGGTGATTAAAAGAAAAATAAGGGATTTGTTTGTTACAAAAAGAGGCTTTGCTCCCTTTTTCCCAATAAAAAGGCCTGTATCAACACCTGTCCCGCCTTCATCATCAGCAGCGGAATAAGGCTCCTCCGGCTCCTTATGAAAGAAAAGGAGAACGCCCAGAGCCAGCAGCATAACCATACCGCCCATAATAAAGGGAAAGTAAGGGCTCTCTTTAAAAAGCATGCCCCCTACCAGAAAAGCAATAATGGAGCCCAAACCACCCATGGCGTTAATGATACCGTTCGCCCGGCTTCGCAGGGCAGGCGGCGTGGCGTCGGGCATCATGGCAACCGCAGGGGCGCGGTAAACACTCATGGCTAAATTCATACCTATAACGAAAATCATAAGTACGGGAAGAAGAAGCTTTCCCCCGGGGAGAATCCCTCCTATGGCACTGTAGGTGGGAATGAGCATAAAAAACAAAGCCGCAGCGGGAACGCCGAATATAATAAATGGCATTCTTCTGCCGAATTTTGTTTTGGTGTTGTCACTGAGCCTTCCAAAATAGGGCTGAAGCAGAATGCCGAAAAGATTGTCTACCGTCATGATGGCACCAACTAAAGCGGAGCTGCTGATAAGTTCACTTAAAAAAACAGGAACATAATTGTTGTAAATCGTCCATGCCAGGCTTATAGTAAAGAATGCAAGCCCAATGACCAGGGTTTTACCTATGTTTAAGCGCATGTAAAAATACTCCTTAAAAGATTAGCGGTTTGGCATACCTAATATAACATAAAAACCCCGGCCCAAAAGTTAAATTAGAAAAACTTAATCTTTTCTTTAACAATTATTAAAACATTTTTCATACCCGCAGGTGCTCGGTCTCCACATGGGTCAGCTCCACCTGAGTCTGTGCTTCTATGAAGTTAATAACAGAGGACATCATGCTGTCTGCATGGCCTGGATCATTTGAAACGCACACCACTCCTATCTTTGCATAATTCCACGAATCCAGCTGATCAATTTCGGCTACCGAAGCGTTGAATTTATTTTTCATACGCTCAATCAGGCTTTTTAAAATACGCCTCTTATCCTTTAAGGACTGAGGTTCACTCATATAAAGACTTGCCTGTAAAATTCCTATTATCATATTGCCTCCGGGCGTTGCCTTTAGAGCAAGCGCTTGATATTATTATAAGGGTCTATGACTTAAATGTAAAAGAGTTAATGATATCTAAGGAGATGACGGACTTCTTGTCTAAAGTATTATTAATCGATGACGAGGTTGCCATTCTGGAAAACCTGAAATTTATCCTCAATCTTGAGGGTTATGAGGTGGTATGCGCCACAGGTGGCAGAGAAGGCATCGATGTGTTCCAGAGTCAGGGCAATTTTGATGTGGTGCTCACCGATATGCGCATGCCGGGCATGGATGGAACTGAAGTTCTCCAGGCTCTTAGAAAACTGGATCCTGATATGGGCGTTATTATTCTCACCGGCCACGGGGATATGGAAACCGCCGTAAACACCATGCGTGAAGGTGCCTATGATTATCTTAACAAGCCTGTTTACGTGGACAAGCTCTTAGTCTGTGTGGAAAATGCAATAAAAAAAAGACAGCTTATGCGGGAGAACAAGCAGCTCCAGCAGGATCTTCTCCGCCAGAATAATTATTTCAAAACAATAAATGAATCCGCTCAGCAAATCCTTTTGAGCATGTGCCCTCTCTCCCCGCCTCAGTTCAACTGCCTGAAAACCGCCGCTATTTATAAAAGCTGCGATCGTGTGGGCGGCGACATGTATGATATTTTTGAGCTGGGAGAGAAAATACTTTTTTACGTCTTTGACGTATGCGGACATGGCATACTCTCTGCCGTAATGACGATGATCCTGAAATCAAGCTTTGATAATTTAAAATCCCTTTATTCCATGGCAGGCATCCTCCCTGAGCTGGATAAAGTTGTTGAGCATATCAATATTGAAATGCTCCAGAACTCCTCCTCCGCCATGTTTGCCACCCTTTTTGTAGGGCTCTACGATGAAAAAACAAGGGAAATGACTTATATTTCTGCGGGACATATTGACCAGTATCTTTTGTCCGGGGGCGAGGTTCAGGTTCTGGGCTCAACAGGCACGGTACTTGGATTATTTGAAGAAGTCCGTTTTGAGCCTGTCCGCCTGCAGCTGGAGCCCGGCAGCCGCTTATTTCTCTTTTCAGACGGAATTATTGAAATTTGGAAGGACGAAATTATATTATCCACAGAGCGCATTATTGAAGAAATCAGAGAAAATAAGGACAAGATATTAAATAAGACCATTGAAAGAATATACATTAATCTGCTATCCCTATACCGTGATAAAAAGCCGGACGACGACATTACCCTGGTGGGAATGGAATTTCTGAAAGAAGGAGAGGGCTGATTTGCATTACGACGCATCGAAAATTCCCCCTGAAGCCTTGCTGGAAGGGATATTGAACAGCCCTATTCCCATCGCTCTTATCGTAACGGATAAAGAAAAGCAGGTGCTTCTCTGGAACGAAGGCGCTCAGCTTTTGTTTGAGTATTCCAAGGAAGAGGTTTTGGGCAAGAAGCTTCCCCATATTGCTCCCTCCCTAACCCCTCCCACCCTTTCAAGCTCTAATAAAAGCAATACGGAGGAAACTGCGGATCTCAGAGAATATCTGGGGGAAATTCTCACCAAATCCGGAGCGGTCCTGTCGGTTAAGGTGAGCCTGACGGATTGCTATTATGAGCCTTTGGGCTTTCATGGCGATCTCTATGCCGTTCGTGATATTTCCAGAGAGAAAATACTGGCGTATGCCAATAAGCTTGAAAGCCTCAATGCTCAAAAAACCCCTGCAGTAAGTGAAAAAGACAGCCGGATTATTCAATCTCTCAAGCTGGCCATGCTGGGTGAGATGGCCACCAGCGTGGCTCACGAAATCAACCAGCCCCTGGGCTCCATAAGCCTAATCACCCAGGGCATAAAAAAAGCAGCGGAAAAAGGTCTTTTAAATACAGCCATGCTTTTTGACCGGTTGTCCGCCTTCAATGCTCAGATTGAGCGGATAAGCCGTATTATCAATCATTTGCGGGTATTTGGCAGGCAGGCTCCGGAGGAGCTGGTGCCGGTGGAAATCAACAGGCCTGTTCAGGACGTTTTCGTCCTTCTGGGACAGCAGCTTATCAATCACCGCATCATGGTAAGCACGGAGCTGGCTTCCCGGCTTCCCCCTGTTCTTGCGGATGCCAACAAGCTGGAGCAGGTTTTTTTAAACCTTGTCAGCAATGCCCGTGATGCACTGAACGAGCAGGAAAGCAAGGTAAAAAGGCTTTTGGAGGGAAACGATCCTCCGGACTGGGCTTTGTTCTGGCAGAAAAAGTTGTCCATCCGCACCTATCTCTCCGACGGCTTTGTCTGCACGGAGTTTAGGGATACGGCCGGCGGAGTGCCGGAAAACATAAGGGATAAAATTTTCGAGCCCTTCTTTACAACCAAGGAAATAGGCAAGGGAACGGGTCTTGGCTTATCCATTTCCTATGGCATCATCCGCTCCTTCAGCGGCGAAATCAAAATGGAGAGCACGGATAATAAGGGTACCGTCTTCAGGGTGTGCCTGCCTGCCATTGAAGCCGGAGGAACCCATGCGCATTGAACATACGGCAACGCTTAAGGAAGACGGACAAAAGCTCTATAACCTGCTTAAAGGCCCCATGGGGCTTTCCTCACGACTGATTACAAGGCTTAAGCAAACTCAGGGAATTTTAATAAACAACAGTCCTGCAAGAACCATAGATATTGTCCATGAGGGTGATGTTATCTGTGCCGCGTTGCCTGAAGCAGAGGAGAACCATATTCTGGCAGAAGATATTCCCCTTTCCATCCTTTTTGAAGACGATGCCCTCATAGCGGTTAACAAGCCTCCTTTAATGGCTGTCCACCCAACCTCGGGGCACCAGTCCGGCACTCTGGCCAATGGGCTCCACGGCTATTTTAAAGGCAAGGGGCTTTCCCTTAAAATCAGGCCCGTTAACCGCCTGGACAGAGATACCACCGGTGTCACGCTGTTTGCCAAGAACCCCTACGTTCAGGAGCAGCTCATCCGGCAAATGAAGGAAAACCTTATTGAAAAGGTGTATGCCGGTGTGATCCACGGAGCCTTTAATTTACCCTCAGGGACTATAAATCTGCCCATTGCCAGAAAGCCCGGCAGCCTTATGGAACGCATTATCGACCCCGCGGGGGATCCTTCAATAACGCACTATGAAACACTTTTAAAGGGCGATGAGCTAAGTCTTGTACGTTTTTGGCTGGAAACGGGCCGAACCCA
>JAEXPO010000456.1 GCA_023446675.1 Bacillota bacterium
AAATAGAGTAGGCCAGTACCTTATCCAATGGCGAATAGCTTGGGAAAAACTTCATGGCATCCCCTGCAGGCAGCTCCGTCATTTTATATATCCCCGTAGCCCGTCCATAAAGCGGGTTTTTTTCCGCCAGGAGCTCCTTTTCAATAAAACTCATGGAACTGCCGCATAGAATGAGCATGACATTTGCATCCTTCAAAGTGGAGTCCCACAGATTTTGAAGTATTGAGGGAATACTTTCGTTTCCTTTGCACATATACGGAAATTCATCAATTACCAGAAGCTTTTTTTCTGAGCCTGGCAGTTCTGTAATACTGCTAAAAGCTTTTTCCCAATCAATAAATTCCAGGATATATTTTGAAGCAGGATGCTTTTCCTTAAGTACGGCTTCTGAAAATAAAGCTAACTGTTGTTTATCCATACACTCCCGACAGGAATAAAAGACATGGGGCTTATTCCTGCAAAACTGTCTTAAGGTCTCTGTTTTACCCACCCGCCTGCGGCCGTACAGGACGATAAGCTGTCCGTCCATGCTTTGGTATTTATTCTCCAGAAATTGAAGCTCATTTTTCCTGCCGACAAACATAATACTCTCCTCCTGTTGATATTTTAAAGAAAACATAAATTTTATAAATCATGATTTATCAAATCGCGATTTGTGATTTTATGATACATTATTTCCATCACGACAGCAAGGCCTTTTACCCCCAACCTTTCAGCCGCTCACACCGTGCTCCTTCCCTTAAAAGGACGCCTTACGGAGGATAGGCCCTTTTGCATGGAGCCCGATTCCTTCCTCCTTGAGAATTGCGGCTGCTGGCAGGAGTATCTGGAGCTTATGAAGGAAATAACGACAAAGTAAAAATCCCTTTGAAAGAACGCAAAGCCCGGTTGTCAGGGCAGCAGGTATATCTTCCTGAACTTCTCAGGACTGACACCTTCATGGTATTTGAAAAACTTTACAAACAGATTTTCATCCTCATAACCCAGTATTTCCCCAACCTGCTTCACATTGTAGTTGGAGGTAAGAAGCAGGCTTTTGGCGTATTTAATTTTTTCCCCGTTTATAAATTCCTTAAGCCCCACATTTAAGGCGGCCTTAAAAATTCTTGAAAGATAATCCCTGTTATAGCCGAAGGTATCTGAGACGGTTTCGGTGGTAATTCGGGTATGGATATTCATGCCAACCCATTCGCTTATTTTTTTCACCAGCCCCAGGGCGTTCTGGGTGCTGTTCCTTTGCAGGATACTCAGCTCGTTTAACAGGAGGGTGAGCCACAGATCCGCCGTGTACTGAGGGTATTCGGGAGACTGGGTAACAAGAAGAAGCTGCTTCACCAGGTTTTTTAGCTTATATGCTTCCGCCGTTTTAAAGGGATTGCTTTCTATTTCCAGAGCCTCAAAATTATTGGTTGCAAAGCGGATCCAGTAGAAGGAGGTTTTTTTATCACCCTCCTTGAACCCGAAGCTCACCTTGTAGGGTGAGAGTATGAGAATATCCCCTTCGGAAACGGTATACTGCTTTTTGTCCTCCTGGAGAAAAACCTCACCCTCCAGAACAAGGATAAATTCGTAATGCTCCAGAAACCTTCTTGCGTGCTTCCAGTTCCTCTGGGCGGTAAAGAGGCCCGAGGCCAGATGATTGACAAAAAAGTCCCTTTGAAACTTATGGGAAAGGGCGATGCTGTCCTGTATCTTAATTTGAATCATGTCGGATTTTCTCACTTTCCGGAAGCAATTCTCACTTGAATAAAACCTGCCTGTAGCATACCATTATAACGTAACAGGAGCGTTGGGACAATGCTTCTTTCCATTACGGAAAGGTCACTATTTTTCTTAAACTTATGTGATATCCTGTGAAAGCCGTTATTTTGCATGAATTGCTGCAAACCTCCTGTGAAGGCCCATACCTTATAAAAGGAGCTGAAGGAATATGAGTACGGTCAAATGGGTATGCGACAGCAAATACATTGTTTTGCCGGTGAGCCACCAGGCAGTTGCCAAGTGCCTGAAATTTACCCATAACGGGGAGCTGGTGTATGATCTGGCCATCGGCCTGGATAATTTTCACCCCGACTTCCACGCCTATGTGAATATGGAGCGGTTTCGCGGATTGGAGCTGGAGGCTTCCTGCGATCCGGACATCCTCTTTGAGATAAGGAAGGCCGATACTTGGGAGGACAGCTCCGTTTACACGGAGAAATACCGCCCCGGCTTTCATTTCTCCAGTAAAAGGGGCTGGCTCAACGACCCCAACGGGCTTGTTTACTATAAAGGCCTGTACCATATGTTTTATCAGCATAATCCCGTAGGTTGCAAGTGGGGCAACATGCACTGGGGGCATGCCCAAAGCCGTGACCTTGTTCACTGGGAGGAGCTTGACATAAAGCTTTATCCCGATGCTCTGGGCACCATGTTTTCAGGCTCTGCCATTATAGATTTTCAAAATATTGCAGGCTTTAAAAAGGGCGGGGAGGATCCCATCCTCCTTTATTATACCAGCGCCGGGGATACCTCCGAAGCCTCAAAGGGAAAGCCCTATACCCAATGCCTGGCTTACAGCTGCGACGGGGGTAAAACCTTCACCAAATACGCTAAAAATCCCATTGTACCGGAATTGGCCAAGGGGAACCGGGATCCCAAGGTGATACGGCATGAATCCGGCCGGTATATCATGGCCCTTTATCTGGATAAAAACCGGTTTGCCCTTCTGTCCTCCGACAATTTGCTGGACTTCAAGGTCATTCAGGAAATGGATATTGAAAACGAAGCCGAATGCCCCGACTTTTTCCCCCTGCCCCTGGACGGAGACCCTGAAAATACCAAATGGGTACTCATAGGCGCTTCTGAAAAATACCTTGTGGGTAGCTTTGACGGCCAGGTCTTTACAAAAGAAACAGGCGTTCAGAGCCTGCATTACGGGAAAAGCAGCTATGCCGGCCAGTCCTGGTCCGATACGGATCCAAAGGCTGGGAGGCGTCTTCGCATTACCTGGAACAACAGCCCCATTCCTTCCATGCCTTTTAATATGGCCATGACCTTTCCCGCCGAGCTAAAGCTCAAAACCACTCCTTATGGCATGCGCCTTTTCTGCTGGCCGGTCAGGGAAATTGAAAAGCTGTACGATGGAACCCAAAGCTACACCGGCAGCCGCATCAGCCCGGCTCATAAAGCATCCTTTCCCCTTGAGGGCAGAGCCTGGGACATAACGCTCCGGCTTCATCTTGAAGAGGAGGGGGTAGTCGCTCTTTCCCTGCTTGGCTTAACCCTGAGCCTGGATAGCGGGGCCAACCGCCTCCGGTGCCTCAAAAGTGACGCGCCCCTTATGTCGGAGAACGGCCTTATAAATTTAAGGCTGCTGGTGGACAGCACGAGTGTGGAAATCTATGTGAATGAGGGACAGGTGTTCCTTTCCGACGGCTTTGTGGCGGATTACACCATTAACCGCCTTGAGGCGGAGGCGCTTTCCGGGAGCGCTGTTCTTGAAAGCCTTGTTATAACCCGGCTAAAAAACATATGGACGGAAGAAAAGAAGGCTTAACAAAGGCCTTTGACTGTTTGTCGGCTGCATTGCTTAAGCGGTACTGCTTAAGCGGCATTACCTAAAATGGAAGAACGGAGAATGATTTCATGAAAATACTGGCATTTGGAGAAATATTATGGGATGTGTTTGAAAGCACAAAGGAAATCGGCGGTGCGCCGTTTAATTTTTGCGCCCATTTGTCAAAGCTTGGCGGGGAGTCCTACCTTTTATCCTCGGTAGGCGACGATGACCTTGCCGGTGAGACGCTGGCGCAAATGGACAGGTTCAATGTAAAAAGGCCCTTTGTTTTCAAAAGCTCCCTGTATCCCACAGGTGTTTGCCGGGTGTCCTGCGACAGCAACGGCCAGCCAACCTATGATCTGGGCGGGGATATGGCCTACGACCACATACCACTGGATGATGAAACGCTAAAAGCTATTAAGGCCCGCGCCTTTGATGCCTTCTATTTCGGAACCCTGGCACAGCGAAGCCCCGAATCCCGCCAGGCTCTGAACCGGGTGCTTAAGGCCTGTTCCTTCAGGGATGTTTACTGCGATTTGAATATACGCCAGCATTATCATAACAGGGAAACTATTGAAGCCTGCCTGAGCCATGCCACCATGCTGAAGCTCAACCGCGACGAGTGCGGCCTTCTTATGAGGTATATGGACATCGCCATGGACAAAGCCCTGTATGCCTCTGACGAGGATTATTACCGGGATTTTGGCGCCAGGCTTTGCAGGAGCTTTGGCTTTAAGCTCGTCATCATTACCCTGGACGCGGACGGCGCCCTGGTGTACGAAAGCGCAAAGCAGACCCTCTGCGCATCCGGCAGGCCCCTGAATAAGGCGGTATCCACCGTAGGCGCAGGGGACAGCTTCTCAGCCTGCTTTCTGTACAATTACCTTAATGGTGAGGCAACTGAGCAATGCCTTAAAAGGGCCAACCTTCTTGGGGACTATGTGGTCACCCGCTACGGGGCTGTACCCGATTATCCGGAGGCTCTGCTGGCCCGTATTAAGTAGAGCAGGTAATAAGACGCTTTAATTCACAATTCCACTTGATTAAGCACCGCTGGTCCTATTTCACCTGGAAAAACTCGATGATCTCTCCGTCGGGGCCGGTAACAAAGGCGTTGCAGACAGCCATGGTGCCAAGCATTTTATCCTCAGGCGGTGTGGTGCATACCGCACCGGCCTTTAGGGCAAGCGCGAAGGCCTCCCGGGCATCGTCGGTTTCAAGAGCGATATGCGCCCAGTGAGCATTGGCCTCGGCTTCGCCTGTGCCCCTGGGGATAAGCTCCACAACAGCATGCCCCCCTAAATCAACCAGATAAATGGTTTTTCCGGTATCCCCCATAGGAAAACTGAAGGTTACCTTTCCTCCCAGGCCCTCCGTATAGAAGGCCAGACTTTTTTCCGCATCCTTAACACGAAGCCCGATGTGATGAAAGCCGTTAAATTTCATTATGTATCCTCTCTTCCTGACTTTTTGCAGCCTAAAGCCCTATAAATGCATTTAACCTCTCTGACCGGCCTAAAGTCAAGAAAAAAGACTGGACAAACGCCACAAATAATGCCGACAGCTCACAATCCCCTGCAAATTATCCAGAACCATTCCACTTTATGCTACGCCTTTTGCAGTATCGTTCGGGCCTTAAGTGCCACAGCCGTTTGTCCGCCGTATTTTGCAACCTTTTCGTATTTCTCTGCGGCAGCGGCGCTGTTCCCCAATTCCTCATCAATTTGTGCCAGCAAAAAGTAGATTTCCACCCGCAGCCTTCGGCTGGTTTTTCGCTGCAGAAGCTTTAATAACCTCTCCTGGCT